>NZ_PCPW01000010.1:0-156957 GCF_002979835.1 Arthrobacter sp. MYb221
CTCACGGTTCTATTTGCCATGATCCGAGACGGCTCACTTTATGACGTTCCAGAGCTGAAAATCCCTTGACTTTTTACTTAGGGGCAGACTATTTTAGCAGCTTCGAAATCTCGGTTTCCAGCAGCGCCGACAGGCGACGCACGCCCTCGGTGATCGTCTGTTCATCCACCGCGCAAAAGGCCAAGCGCAGCTTGTGGTGAGCCGATTCCGAGGAGCTGAACGCGGCGCCGGGAATGAATATCACGCCGGCTTTCACGCCTTCCTGCAATAGCTCATAGGTATCGATTCCGGCCGGAAGGGTCAGCCAGATAAAGAATCCGCCCTCGGGGTGCGTATGGGTGATCCCTGCCGGAAGATATTTGGCCAAGGCTTCGAGCATTGCATCGCGTCGCGAACGGTAGAGCTCGTTGTAGGTCTGGATTTGCCCGCGCCAGTCATGCTCTTCGAGGTAGGCGCTGATGATCATCTGATTGAGCGTTGGCGGGCACAGCGCCACCGCCTCGCCAGCCAGGTAGAAACGGCGGAACAGGTGCGTTGGCACCGCGGCCCAGCCGATGCGCAACCCAGGGGAGAGGATCTTGGAGAAGGATCCCATATAGATGACGTTCTGCTCGTCCAGGCTGCGCAGGGTCGGGGCGGCTTCGCCTTCATAGCGCAGCATCCCGTAAGGATTGTCTTCAAGGATCAGTACGCCTTCTTCGCGGCAGATGTCCACGATTTCTGGGCGCCTCTCGGCGGCCAGCGTGATGCCAGAAGGGTTGTTGAAGTTCGGAATGGTGTAAAGGAATTTGACCTTTTCGCCGGCCGCACGCAATTCTTGGATCTTTGTCCGTAGCGCGTCCGGAACCAAACCGTTTTCGTCGGTGAGCACGGGGGCTGCCTTCACCTGATAGGCCTCGAAGGTGTTCAGCGCGCCCACGTAGGTAGGGTCTTCGCACAGTACCGTGTCGCCGGGGTTGCAGAATACCTTGCAGGCCATGTCCTGCGCCGACTGCGAACCGTTGGTAATGACAACGTCTTCTACCGAAACGTTGGTAATTCCCTCGGCTGCCATGACTTCGAGAATCTGCGACCGCAATTCTGGAGTACCCAGTCCCGAGCCGTACTGCAATGCGACATGGCCCTGTTCGGTGATGATCCGCTTGGAGATCTCGCCAATCTTTTCAAGTGGCAGGACCTGGAGGTAAGGGTTGCCGCCGGCCAGCGAAACCAGCGAAGGATCCAACGACAGCTCGAAGACGTCGCGTACCGCGGACTGCTTGATCCCGGCAGCTCTATCGGAGAAAAGCGTTTCGTGCGTCGTGCGCAGTGCGTCGACTGACTGATTCGTTGACATGGTCCTCCTCGACCGGCATCTGCCCGTGGGTAACGGGAAGAACAATTGTGCATGCGGTGGCATGCGAGCAAAGTTTTCTATTAGGCTACTTTGGTATTCCAGCAGGAAATTTACCAGATGACAAGAACCGGCACCTTGTATTTGGTGCTATTCCTTGTTTTCGGACCCCGCTGCCGGGCGCTGATCCAGCCAGGCTTGAACGTCGCTAGGTCGGATGCGTCGGTGCGTTCCGCGATACTCCACCGGAATAATGCCCGAATCGGCCAGCTTGCGCAGGTAGGAATTCGAGATCCCAGCCATCTGCGCGGCCTGCGAGGTGTTGAGCAATAATTCGCTTGTCCCGATGCTGACGGACTCGCCTGCCGCGAATCGATTGAGCACCTCAAGTAACGCGTCATGGGCGTCCTTGGGTAGCTGCAGTGCCGTGCCATTGACGAAGACCGTAGTGTCGCTGGACTCCGCTAGGGCGCGATGCAGCCGCTGCGTAGTTTTCTCATCCAGCGCTTCAAAGGTGCGAACCCGGCCAAGAGCGGAAGTAGGTGATGCCATGTATTCATCTTGCCCGAAGTGAGGTGTGGTGGCGAGCGACTGGCCTAGGCGGGCAGGCCAACTGTTCGGAAACCTGTGTTGCTGCTGGCGGAATCGGCCGTGTTGTAGCTTCGGGCGGAAACTCGATATCGATTGCAGTAAGATTCGTGGCAAAGGTGGGATCCTCCGCGCATGACCCGGCCCCATCCGATAGTTGGCCCCTGGGGGTTTAGCTCCGGGCTATTGCGATAGTACTTGGGCAGGAACCAATCCTGGCACCACTCCCAGACGTTGCCAGCAATATCGAGGAGTCCCAGCGGATTCGGTGGAAAACTGCCCACTGGTGAAGTTCCGAGATAACCGTCTTGCAAAGTGTTTTCTCGCGGGAAATTGCCTTGCCAAATATTGCATCTGTGGACCGAATCCGGGGTGAGTTGATTTCCCCATGGGTAGCGTTGCCCTGGCTTTAGTCCGCGAGCGGCATATTCCCACTGCGCTTCGGTGGGCAGGGTTCTGCCGCTCCAATGACAGTAGGCTAAGGCATCGTTCCAAGAAACCTGCACGACGGGGTGATCTGGCAAATCCTGCCAGTGGGAGCCTGAACCAGTGGGGTGACGCCAGCTGGCGTTGCGCACGCCTAACCACCAGTCGGTACCTTCCACCTTCCCCATGACCTCCTTCGCAGGTGCATTCAGGTAGGCATGGAAAACAGCCGAGTAGCCAAGTTGCTCTGACTCTGTGACGTATCCAGTGGCTAGTGCGAATCGCGAGAACTCGGTATTGGTAACCGGGGATGCATCCATGTTGAACGTTGGCAGCGATACCCGGTGAACCGGACGCTCGCCATCGGCGGGATACCCCTCATCAAAGTGGTCGCCCATCATGAAGGTGCCGCCTGGCACGTCGACCAGCCGCATCGGCCGGTCGCTCATGATTGTGCAGGCCGGTATCTGCATAGCATCTCCGGGTGGGCTAGGCGTCGGTTCATTGCGTCGAGGCGCGCAGCAAGCCATCAGCTATCCGAAGAGTTTGTTTGCGAGTGCAATAAGAACTTGATGGTGGCGCATAGCTGGTCGATGAGCAGTGCGGAGCGATCTAGGTCGGGATCCGAAAGATGCTGAAGGTTGATGCCGTCGATGCTGGCGATTAGCATGCGGGAGACTGTCTCAACGTCAGCTTTCAAAACGGTGTTCGAGCTGGTGGCGGCCTTGCGGAAAACAGCGCTGGTGGACTGAACCCATGCCTCATACATTGACCGGTTGATCTTGTTGGATGCAGCAATGTCTTCGGGGTCGGCAAGGCGAGTGGTGCGTAGCAGCAGCTCGAAGGTCGTGACCTGTTCATGAGGTGCGTTGAGCATGCGCCGCCAGACGCGATGTATGTGCAGGTCTACGGCTTCGTCAAGGCCCACGGAATCGGGTATTGGGTCCAGATCACGAGCGTAGTCGCGGCTGAGGTGGTTATAGACCTCGTCTAGCAGGTCATCTTTGCTGCGAAAGCAATAATGTAGCGCGGCTAAGGGCGCGCCGGCCTCGGTGGCGATGCGCCGGGTGGTGGCTGCTGCGATCCCTTCCGAGGCAATTACGCGTGCCGCTGCTTCGATGAATTGCCTGCTGCGGTCTTCAACTGATATGCGCGCCATAGTTCCTGTCCCAAATCACTACTGTCTTTTGGACTCTAGCCGATCGGCTGGGGCCCTTCATGGAGGCTGCCTAAATTAATTTTCCCACAAAGCTGGTCAAATGACTAAGTCATACGACATACTACTTGGAGTTGTTACTCGCGTCACATGGCATGCTGGAAATTGGAAGAAAGGGGGACCCATGGCTGACGAACTGGCTCAGTTGGTTATCCACTCGGGTGTAGTTCCTGGCATCGGACTCGCAGCCGACATCGATGCTGCGCATTGCGATGGACGGCCCAGTGCCGTAGCCGTCCGGGATGGCAGGATCATTGCCATTGGAGATGAAGATTTGCTTCGCCTGGCCGGGCCGGAAACCACGGTCATCGATGCTCGTGGAGGAGCCATCCTGCCGGGACTGAACGACGGGCATCTGCACTTCTCCGCCAGCGCGATGATCCGCCACGCACACCTCTCGGTGGCGACCGCAGCGAACTGGACCGAGGTCGCAAAGCTCCTGGACACGGCCAAACCCGACGCCAGCGGCTGGATACGTGCCGCAAGCTGGGACGAAGTCCGGCTAGGTAGCGTTGACTCCGAACTACTGCTGGAAGCTAACAGCCGGTGGCCAGTAGTCGCCTTCGATACGACGGGCCATCAACTCCTGGTAAACGCCGTGGGCTTGAAGATCTTGGGTCTGGAACGCATAGATGAACCTGTGCCTGGTGGGGTGATTGGACGACTCGCGGATGGTTCACCCAGCGGGCTCTTCGGCGATGCGGCCATGCAGCTGGTAAACGACGGGCTGCCTAGTTTCACCGAAGATCAGCTGCGTACGGCCTTCATAAAACACCAACAAGAGCTGCACTCTCTCGGGATCACTTCGCTCACGGAACCAGGTCTTGGACCCGGCGGCCGCACCTTGATGGCCGCAAGCTGTGGCACGCAGTCGTTGGAGATTCTTGCAGATTTGGCTCACGAGGGGCTGCTTAGTTTGCGATTGAACTGCCTGCTACTTTTTTCGGGCACTGGTGGTGAATCACTGGCAGCAGTGCGAAGCGGACTGGCAGGAGATCTTCCAACCATTGCGAAAGGGATAGATCCACTTCGCTTACGCATCGCGGGGGTAAAAGTATTCGCCGATGGTATCCCGCGTTCGGGAACTTCGTGGTTCCACGACGAATACCAACTCCCATGCGGACATGGGCATGGCGCCCTCGTGCTCCGGGGGAACAGTGACGCGGAAAAAGTCGCAGAATTTCGACAAATCATTTCCGAGATCGACGCGGCTGGTTTGCAAGCCGGGGTGCATGTGACCGGGGACGCCGCCACCGAAGCTCTGATTGAAGCGGTGGAACAGCTCGATGTCGAAGCCGGGCCGCGGGGAAATCGCCACTACATCATCCACGGCGCCTTCCGGGATCCTGAGCTATTGGACCGGGTGCAACGAGCCGGCATGGGATACAGCACCAACCCAAAAATCCGTGCCGAAGCGGGCACGCTCATACGTCGGCTACTAGGGCCAGATCGATTCACCATGCAGCAGCCACTGGCCACGGCAGCACTGCGGGGAGTAGCGGCCTCGTTGGCCTCCGATGCGCCGGTTACCAATCCGGACTGGCGCAACAGCATCATCTCGGCGGTTACCCGCGATACCAGTGCGGGACCGGGCGCGGACGATAGTGAACGAATCAGTCTGGCACAGGCATTGGCCATGATGACCCAGACACCAGCCTGGCAGGACCACGCGGAGCAAGACAAAGGAAGCATCAAAGTGGGTCAGGTCGCCGATTTTTGTATCCTGCGCGACCCGCTCTCGACGGACATCCAGCAACTTGCGCAGAACCCTACAACCCACACCATAGTCGACGGCGACGTGGTGTACCGACTTAACTCGCTCAATTGAGAAAGACATCGAAGGTACCAAAATGCAAAAACGAGCTCTAGCAGCAGCTACGACCCTCACCCTGGCCCTGTCTCTGACGGCGTGCTCCGCAGGGAGCGGCACCGCCGACGGAGAAGACGGGGGGATGGAGAAGTTCACCGTCGGTGTCATCGGGATTGGCTCGGACGCCGCTATCCAGACGGCCATCGACAAGGGATACTTTGCCGAGGAGGGCTTGGACGTGGAGACAACGGTTGTCGCGAATCCGCCTGCTGGAATAGCCGCGGCTCAATCCGGTCAGCTCGATGTTGCCTACACCCCGTCGATCCCGCTCATAAACGCACTTTCGCAGAATATAGAACTAAACGTCATTGCGGCAGCGGACGGCTACGCAACAGAGGCCTTGGAAGACAAGGACCCGGGAAAATCCGATGATACGGGGTTGTTCATACGGCCGGATAGCGGCATTGCCCGCGCGCGCGATTTAGCGGGCAAAAAGATTGCAGTGCCCGCCCGCAAGGCACAGCTTGAGGTCACCGTGGCCAACATGGTGTTGAAGGACGGGGGAGACCCCGCGAGCATCAATTGGATGGTGCTGGATCCTGCCAGCTCACTGCAGTCGTTGCAGCAAGAACGCGTCGATGCGGCCGGTTTGGTGGCACCTTTCACCACTAACGCACAAGCTGAGGGAATGAAGCTGCTCGGAAGCCCTGGAATCGAGTTTTTTGAGGCAGGGGCCGTAGGGCTGTGGGTGGCTGGGGCCAAGCAGATAGCCGAAGAACCCGAAAGCGTTGCCGGCTTCCAACGCGCTATCTATAGGGCAAACGCCTACGCCAACGAACACCTGGATGAGATGGACGAACTGGCTTCAGAAATTACCAGCCTCGATTTGGAAACTATCAAAAACGGCGCCGATCCGTACTGGCCGAGCAGCGTTGAACTCAAGGACTTGCAGCGTGTCGACTCCAACTTGGTCAACCTTGGGTACCTGAGCCAGGAGGTGGGGCTTGATGAAACGCTCATCCACGGTGCCCAGTAGACGAGACGGGCAGACGCTCTCGCAAAAGCCCGGCAAGCAGAATGAGGCTCGTGGAATCAACTACGAGTCGCCAGCAGCCAAGTTCGGCTTCGGGATCCTCGGTGCTGTTTTGCTACTCGGGCTGTGGCAGTTTGCCGCGATCCGCGGAACTTTCGGGAATGGGCTTCCAACGGTGTCCGCAACACTGATCGAGCTCTTCGCCCTGTTCGGTAATCCCGAATTCTGGACCGACACTTTCACCACTATCTGGCTCGCGGTCTTGGGCATGGTCATCGCGGTGGTTGCCGGCGTGATGCTCGGCCTTCTGATCGGCACCATCGATTGGGTGCGATATGCAACTCTGGCTGTAACCGAATTCTTCAAGCCCATACCGCCGATCGTCGTGCTGCCGCTGTGCGTGATGATCTGGGGCCCAACAAATACCATGGCACTCGTCCTAGTGCTGCTCGGAACCGTCCTGTCAACCACTATCCAGGTAATTGCGGGAGTAAACGACACCGACCCGGTGGCGCTGAGTACTGCCCGTTCCTACGGGATGGGCCGTGTCGAACGCCTGCTGCGCGTCACCCTTCCATCAGCTTCGCCTTACATCGGTACGTCCGTACGCATCGGAGCCCCCGCGGCCCTGATCATAGTGGTGGTTGCAGGTTTGCTCGGCGGAGCGCCGGGCTTGGGAAGCGCGATTTATCGTTCCCAGTCTGCCGGGGATTTCCCGCAAACCTACGCGCTGGTTCTGGTGCTTGGTGTGTTGGGGCTCGTTGCCCAGAATCTTTCGAGCATGATCGAACGACGTGTGCTTCATTGGCACCCGGCCTTCCGGGAGGACGTAAAGTGAAACGCCACCTATTCAACCTAGCCTTGGCCATCACGGCCCCCTTTGTGCTGATCCTCGCGTGGTTCAAGGCATCCAGCCAGTCGACCAATGCGTTTTTCCCGCCGTTGAGTGATATTTTGGTTCGTTTTGCCGACTTATGGATTTTTGAACACTTTGTTAGTGACATCATCCCGAGCATGCGTAACTTGATCATCGGCTTCGCCCTGGCTGCGGTGCTCGGTGTGGTCATCGGATTCATCCTTGCTACGGTGCCAGTTCTGCGCGTCTTGTTCGAGCCATCGTTGCACCTGCTACGTGGTATTCCGCCGGTGGCTCTGGTTCCGATCCTGATTACTCTGGTCGGTTTCACCGACCAGATGCGCATTTCATCAATCGTGATCGCTGCGGTCTTCCCGACTTTGATCGCGACCATGGATGGGATCAAGGCTGTAGATGCTTCGTTGAAAGACGTGTGCACCGTCTACCGGCTCGATCGCAAAGACCGGTTGCTGTCGGTGTATCTGCCCTCGGCCAGTCCACAGATTGCCGCAGGCATGCAAGTTAGCTTATTAGTGGCATTCATTGTGATGATCGCTTCCGAAATGATGGGCACCGCACAGGGCATCGGCGCGATGACCCTGCTTGCGCAACAGACCTTCATGGCTGCTGACATGTGGGCCGGGATACTCTTACTCGGCCTTATCGGCTTTCTGAGCAACGTCCTTTTCGACCTCGTCAAAAACCGGGCACTGTCCTGGTACATCGGATCCAAGAAAATGGAGAAGGTATCGTGAACTCCACCATCCCCACCACTACACAGCCCAAAGCAGGGTCCACACCTGTCGCGCGACTAGAAGTTCAAGGCCTTGCCAAAACATACGGACACGGACCGAAATCCGTTGAGGTCATCAAAGACCTGACGTTTTCGATACATGCTGGCGAAGTGGTGTGCATTGTTGGGCCTTCGGGCGTCGGCAAAACCACCCTGCTCAAGTGCTTGGCAGGACTTCAGCCTTCAAGCGGCGGGACCATGAAGATCGATGGACACCAAGTCTCCGGCCCACCGGCCGAGATGGCGTTGGTGTTCCAGGACTACTCGCGGTCGCTGATGCCGTGGCTGACAGTTGAGAAAAACCTGCTCCTGCCGCTGCGCCATTTGCATCTCCCAGCGGCCGAGGTTCGCACTCGGATCGAGGAAGCGCTGAATGAAGTAGGACTGTCCCACGCAGCGAAACGTTATCCATGGCAGCTCTCGGGCGGGATGCAGCAACGTGTGGCGATCGCTCGGGCATTGGCCTATCGCCCGGAGATCCTGATCATGGATGAGCCATTCGCGTCGGTGGATGCGCAGACCCGATTCGATTTGGAGGACTTATGCCTGAAGATCCGCGATGAGCTAGGAATGACGATCTTGCTCGTCACGCACGATATCGACGAAGCTGTCTATTTGTCGGATCGAATTGTTGCCATCGGCAACAAGCCGGCCCAAGTCCTCGAAGTCTTGCCCGTCGATCTTCCCCAGCCGCGCAATCAGATCACCAGCCGTGCATTACCGGAATTCTCCGGTCTGCGCACGAAGGTCCTGTCATTGATTCGGCAGTCCGAATCATGAGCGGACCAGAGGTGACGCGCCCAAACATTCTAGTTTTCATTGCTGACCAACTACGTGCAGACCATTTGGGAGCATATGGAAATGATGAAGTGCGTACCCCAAACCTCGATCGGTTAGCAGAACGGTCCACCGTGTACGAGAACGCACATGTGGCGAATCCGACCTGCATGCCCAACCGGGCCAGCCTGCTGACAGGACGCTGGCCGAGCGCGCACGGCACGCAGTACAACGGTATTCCCGTTGATCCCGAGGCTTCGACGTTTGTTCGCCAACTGGCCAGTTGTGGATACCGAACCTCAGCGGTAGGAAAATTACACCACCAGAACATGGGATGGGACTTTGAGCCAGAACAGCTTGAACAGATCAGGGCCAGTGCTCCGGGGCTGATGGACCCTCGATTGCCCGATGCATTTAACCGACTCCGAGAACCAGGCTGGGATCAGTGTGAAAACCGGGAACGTCATGCTGCTTCGTTCATTCCGATGCCCGAAGACTATTACGGTTATCAGAATGTAGACCTTGTCATTGGGCATGGCGATGCTCCGGGCGGACATTGGGCTCACTGGGCCCGCGAACAAGGCATAGATCCCGAGTTGCTGGGCGGCTCAAAAGCCGGTACCAATGTGCTTGATAGCTGGGAACAAGTTTATACGTCATCGATTCCTGCCTCTGCACACCCGACTAGGTATATCGGGGTGAAGGCCAGCGAGCAGGTGCGCAAAGCAGCTGGCGAAGACGATCCTTTTTTCATGTTCGTTTCTTTTCCCGACCCGCATCATCCCTTTGCCCCGCCGCGTGAATACTCGCGTCGGTACGACCCCGACAGTTTGTCGCTTCCGGTTGGATTCGGCCAAGACCATTCGCGTTCTCCAGAGCACATTCGGAAGATGATCGCTCAACGCGGGCAACCCAACGGAGATCCAACCATGACGTTTTCGGTGACGGAGACGCAATATCGGATGGCAGCCGCCGCTCAGTATGGCCTGATCGAGTTTATGGACGAGCAAATTGGCGAAGTACTTCAGACTCTGGAAGAAACTGGGCAGGCAGATAACACCATTGTGGTATTTACTTCCGACCACGGTGACCTCTTCGGCGATCATGGATTGATGCTCAAGCACTTCGTCCATTACCGAGCCGTCACGAGGGTCCCGCTGTTGATTCACATGCCCGGGCAGAAGGTCGCAGAGCACAGGGCCGATTTGATTTCCAGCGCCGATCTGGCCCCGACATTTATGGATCTGGCACAGGTTCCAGCATTCCGAGGAATCCAGGGGCGGAGCCTGTCAGAAAACGGTGAGCTACGTGTCGGCGACGGTGCACGCGCTTTGCTGATCGAAGAGGACCAGCCGTTTTCACTGGAGGGACTGCCTGCGCCGGTTCGCATGCGCTCGGTCATCACCCCCGAAGGGAGGCTGACTAAGTATTTCGGTACCGATACCTACGAACTCTATGATCATCGGAACGATTATGACGAGATGGAAAACCTAGCGGGTTTGCAACAGGCTCAGGGCCTCAAGCATCGACTTGAAATGGCGTTGAATGAAGAATTGGTGAATCTATCATCTGCCCAAGTCAGGCCCGTGGCGTCGGCTTAGCTTGGAACTTATGAGCAGGCGGGAGCGTTGTCGTTTCAATCGGTGCTCCCGCCTGCTGATAAGACCGAATGCGACGAACGGGGGTTGTGCCACGTTCAGCGGTTCCCGTATGGTGGAAATTGTAGGTCTAAAGAAAGTACTGACCAACCATCATCCGGCACACCGCGACGGAGCGTTTCGCCTTACCTGGCAACGACGCCGCGGGAATTGTGTAGATGGAAGCCTGATGTCCACCTTAAATGCGTTGGTTCGGGTTCCTTTGCGGTCGGATGAATGGTCATGCGCGTTCCTACGCTATGCCACAAGTTTCGTGGGTACGGCGTTTTCGTCATTCAGAACTTTCTTGAAAGTAGAGTATTTCAATGTCTATTGAAGCCAGCAAAGACCTAAAGACCATCACCGACGAGGAGATCTTCAACGCCCATCTTGGCGGCAAGCTCACCGTCCAGTCGAAGATGCCACTGAATTCCAAGCGCGATCTTTCCATTGCCTATACCCCGGGCGTAGCCAAGGTTTCCCAGGCGATCGCCGATGACCCAGCCATGCACGCCACCCATACCTGGGCCTCACGCATGGTCGCCGTCGTTTCGGACGGCACCGCTGTCCTCGGCCTCGGCGATATCGGTGCCGCCGCATCGCTTCCGGTGATGGAAGGCAAGAGCGCATTGTTCAAGGAATTCGGCGGCTTGGATTCGATCCCGCTGGTGCTGAACACCACCGACGTAGATGAAATCGTCGAAACCGTGATCCGCCTTCGCCCAAGCTTCGGCGCGGTCAACCTCGAAGACATTTCGGCGCCGCGCTGCTTCGAAATTGAAAAGCGTCTGATCGAAGCCCTGGATTGCCCGGTCATGCACGATGACCAGCACGGCACCGCTGTGGTGGTGCTGGCGGCCCTGATCGGTGCTGCTCGCCAGACCAAGCGCGAAATCAGCTCGCTGAAGGTTGTAGTTTCGGGTGCCGGGTCGGCCGGTGTCGCGGTCACCAACCTGCTGCTGCAGGCAGGCGTTGATGATGTGATTGTGCTCGATTCGCGCGGCACCATCCACCGCGACCGCGATGACCTGAACTCGGTCAAGGCGGAACTGGCGGCACGCACCAACCGTGAAGACGTCATGGGCGGCCTCGCCGAGGCATTGGACGGAGCAGACGTCGTTGTCGGGCTGTCCTCCTCGCAGTTTGATGAGTCAGCGGTGGCCAAGATGAACGAGAACGCGATCATCTTCGCCCTGTCGAACCCCACTCCGGAGATCATGCCGGAGGTTGCCAAGCGCTACGCGGCCGTGGTGGCCACCGGACGCAGCGACTTCCCGAACCAGATCAACAATGTGCTGGCCTTCCCCGGGATCTTCCGTGGTGCCTTGGATTCGGGCGCCAAGAAGATCACCGAGGCGATGAAGGTGGCCGCGGCACACGCGATCGCCGATCTGGTCGGCGAGGACCTCGCCGCGGATTACATCGTTCCTTCGGCGATCGACGACCGTGTGATGCCGGCCGTTGCCGCCGCGGTGGCCGCGGAAGCTAAGAACGCGAAGTAGGTTTCTTGCGCAACGCAGCGCACCTGCTCAGACCGATACGGCGAGAGCAGGTGCGCTGCGTCGTTTAAGGCTGGCTAACGCTGGACGGACGGCGGTGACTTTTGAGGTCCGCATGCTGAGAATCCAATATCTGCCGAACTTCTGTTTAAACCACTGCTGGCCCGGTTTGCCGAGAGACAAAACCGGGCCAGCAGTGGCGATTATTTACTTGTTCACACCGTACAGATTCTCGATGATCTGCTCGGTTTTGTTGCCGTGCTCATCTTCGATGTTGATCCGCAGGGACACGAAACCCTCGTCAGCCAGCGAGTTATCCACCAGGATTTGCCACTGGCCGTCGTGGTTCACCACCTTGGCTTCGGTCCATTCGTAATCGCCAACGGCGCCTTCATCGATCTGTTGGTGCCGGTCATAGTTGACCGCGGCGGTCATTTCGGAGATTCCGCCTGGGTCGTAGCCGTTCTGGCCCAGCAGATCCACTGAGACCGGGAAATCCGCCTGCGGCGTTGCGCGGTTGAAACCGTCAACTTCGGCATCGATTATTGGCAACGCGATGGGTAGCGGCACAATTTCGTTGGTATCCGGTGTTTGCGAATCGAAGGTGAAGGTGGTTTGGGTATGGAAGCCCAGATCCCAGTACCCGCTCCGGCGAAGCCGTGCTTGGTCAACAACAGCCTTGAGCGTTGATTTGCCGGCGCCGACCTCGACTGCGCCCGAAGCCACGGGGAAGGTGCTCAGTAATTTGTCATCTTCGTAGATGGAGAGCTTTCCGATATCGGCCAAGCCGCCAAGTCCGGTGCGTCCGGCTTCGCTGTCTTTCCATTGCGGGAAGCTGAAGCCCACCAGATTGCCCTGGCGTTCTGCGACGCGGCTAGGTGCTCCGTTTTCTGTAACGGCCATTGCGGTGTTGGTCGGCAGCTTGAACCAGTCGACCTCTGATTTCGATCCTGCCGGGTAAGTGCGTACCGGGTCGAACCAGATCTCCGGGAACTGATTGTAGGGACCTGATTGAGCTAGTTGCTGCCACTGCAGATCTGCGGTGTAGAAAGCCGTGCGGTCTATTGGAGTTGAAACGTCGGAACCCGAGGAAGCGTAGAACGGATTGGCTCCGGCTTCGAACGGGATGATACGTGCCCAATCTTCGGCGTTCCAGGCCTGCTCGCCCTGGGCGTACCAGGATTCTTCGACCTTTCCGAGTGATGAATCGGGAATCTGGTGATGCTGGTTCTTCGAAACCCTGTTCTCTTCGGTGAACGCCAGGTTGTAGAGGTAAGGGCTTTTCTCTTCAGGTACTTCCGGTGCGTAGGCACGCAAGTACTTGCCAAAGCTGAACGTTCCATTTTTAACTTTGTCGGTGGGTGTGGCATAAAGGTCGGTGATCGAGGTGGCGACGACCGAACTGGCGACACGCCAGTAGTCATCCCAGGATCGGTCCACACCGAGGGAGCCCGACCGGATGGCCGTTGGCCGGTCGCCGTCCAAGGTGACCGGGGTGGCTTCGCGGGCGTCGAGAACAACGGTTGTATCTTCGGTGAAGTTCATCTGCGGCTGACCGACATAAGCGTAGGAATTATTGCCTTCGCCATCGATGGTGCTGATGTACGAGGTCAGGAGGTACTCTCCGGTGCGTAGTCGCAATTCCAGATCTTCACCGCTGAAGTACTCGGCCGTGCGCGCTGGCTGGTGCATGTCGGTCAGGTCGAGGAAGCCCCGTGTGGCTGGGTCGCCATTGCGGTCAATGCTCTTGATGGTCACGTTGACGGTCTCTGGCTCTAGCCAGAACCCGACCGCGGTCACCGCACGGGCATTCTCGGAGCCTGCTTGGGTAGCGACAATGCGGGCACCGATTTCGCCGTATGCGTCCTCGCGCAAGTTGTTTGCCTTGCCGCTGGCCGTTACATCTACGGTAGCAGTGCCGTTGGCCGGTACCGTGAGGGTCCTGTCGCTGAGCTTGATGAGGCTTGCCGGAACGGATTTGCCATCGGCTCCGGTGAGATCCTGAAGCTTCAGCGTCAATTCGATCGGCTTGTCCGAGCTGTTCGTGTAGGTCACCGGCCGAGTTGAGCTCTGGCTCTTATCGTGCGGCCAGGGGAAATCGCCAAGTTCGATGCTGACATCGCTGGTCAGTGGGGTGTCGATTGCCGCTGGAGTCCAAAGTTCACCACTGCCTTGGGCATAGACATTGCCGACGGCCTCTTGCTTGGCGGAGGAGACCAAAGCGGCTTTGAGCTGCTGTGCCGTGTAGTCGGGATGCGCTTGGCGTACCAGTGCGGCGGCGCCGGCTACATGGGGACTGGCCATGGATGTGCCGGACATTTGGGTGTACCGATTGCCGTCGGTGCTTCCTGCTTGGGCACCGGCAATGTCCACGCCCGGTGCCGCCAGATCTGGCTTCACCCGGTGTCCGCCCAAAGTCGCACCTCGGCTAGAGAATGCTGCGGGCTCTCCCTGATCGTTCACTGCTCCGACGGTGAGTACCCCTTCGGCACAGCCTGGGGCGCTGACAGTTTCACGGGCGCCCGCGTTTCCTGCGGCCACAACGAAGAGGGTTTTGCTCTGCTTGGACAACTCTTCGCTGGCCAGCGACATCGGATCGGTGCAATCGGTGGGCACATCGGAGCCCAGGCTCATGTTGACCACGTCGGCTTTTTGGTCAACAGCCCATTCCATGCCGGCGATAATCCAGGAAGACTGTCCGCCGCCGTAGCCCAGAACCTTGCCAATGAGTAGGTCCGCTTCGGGAGCCATGCCAACTTTGGAGGCATCGGCGGCTCCTGAACCACTCACTGTGGAGGCCACATGGGTTCCGTGGCCCTGGTTGTCATCGGTGCCTTCACCGGTGAAATCCTTGGCACCTGCCACTTGGCCGACTAGGTCCGGATGGTCTTTGTCGTAGCCGGTATCGAGAATGGCCACAGTGGTGCCTTCTCCGTCAAAGCCCAAGTCCCAGGCTTGCGGTGCACCGGTTTGCTCGACGCCGGTAGCGGGATCTAGGGCAACCGTGTTTGGGGAAACCCGGGCATCCAGCCATATCTTCTTGACGGTGCTGGCTGCCCGAGCCTTGGAATTGAGCAGCTGGTCATAGCTTTTAGCGGATGTTGCTTTGTCCATGGTCAGTGCCGTGGCATCTATGGATTCCAGGGAAGTATGTACGTTGAGACCGGTAGCCCGGGTGTAGGAGGAGGATTTCCCCTGCATGATGAGTGGCAGGGTTGTGGATTCTGCGTCGGCGTAGCCTTGGGCGATCAGCCCAGTGACGTTGAACAGTTCGGGGTCAAGCACTCCATCTGCAATCAAGTCCTGCGCGTCGGCGGGAATTACATACAGATCTTCATTGAGAATGCGCGTGAAGTAATCCCTGCCGGTAGGCAAGATGGCCGAGGGGCTTCCGTCTGCGGAGATGGTGACCTGTATGGTATCGCCGTTGATGAGCGTAACCGCTTGTGGCCGTTCGCCCTTGTGCTGGCCGACAATGGTGTTACCCGGACCTTGCGGCGAGGCCGTAGCCAAGGGTGTGGAAAATGCGAGCAGGCTGGCGCCAACTGCAAGTGCGACGGCACTTGCGGGTAATCGTTTATAGCGGGGCATGACGACCTTTCGGAGACCAAATGGGAGTAGCTATTGACATAAATGTGTCAAACGTCGATAAGATGCGCAATGACGGATAAGTGCCATGTCTACTTTCTGTCACCACGGTTCATCCGAGAGTCTGTCGTAAAGGTGCAATGATGCTAAGTGTGTTAGGACTTAATGAACTGCAGGAGCGTGCCTATCGGCAGCTCGTGGAATTGCCCTCCGCCGCGGCTGAGAACCTCGCGAAAATACTCGAAGCGGACCTTGGCGATGTGCGCCTGACATTGGAGTCCTTGGAAACTCTCGGGCTCGTCGCACGTTCGATTGCGACGCTGGATCACTTCATCGCCTCGCCTCCGGAATTAGCGCTTGGCTCACTCATCGTGGAACAGCAGCAAGACCTGCGAAGGGCCGAACTCGAACTTCATGCCTTGAACGGTTTGTTCCAGAGGGCTGCGACTGGCCGGGCCGGGCTGGATGTCATTGACATAGTTCGCGGGCCACAGGCCGTAGCCCAGCATTTCGCCCAGCTGCAGCGCGGGGCCAAGCAAACCGTGTGGGCCATGGTGAAACCGGACGTCACGGTGGTGGAATCCGAAGACAACACCGACGAGGGCGCGGCCTTGGAGCGCGGTGTTAAATACAAAGTGATTGTTGAATCCCAAGCCTTCAACAAACCCGGCTTTGCCAATCAAGTTGCCATGACCGCAGCGACGGGTGAGGAAATCCGCGCAACCGACTCTCTTCCGTTGCGAATGCTCATCGCAGATCGAGAATTGGCTCTGCTCCCGCTGAATTCGGAATCAGCGGCAAACAGCGAAATTGGTGCATTGCTGATCCGTCCCAGCGGACTATTGGATGCAATGTGTGCCCTCTTTGAATTGAGCTGGAAGCAGGCGCAGCCAACCTACTTGCCGGCCAATGATTTGGGAACGGCGGAGTCGCTCGACGAGATAGACCGTCACCTTCTTGTTTTGCTGCGCGCGGGAATTACCGACAAGGCGATGGCCGGGCAGCTATCGGTGAGCTTGCGAACCATTCAGCGCCGGCTTCAGCTGTTGATGAATCGTGCTGAGGTCAGTACCCGGTTTCAATTGGGTGTGGCTGCCGCGCAACGTGGATGGATCGAATAGTTCCATGCCCATGCCCATGCATACGCTATCTAAAATGAGAATGTAACCATTAGCCAAGTTCACAAACGATGTCCGGCGAGGCAACGAAAAACCCGTCCTTGAGTAGTGGCAGTTCCACTCAGCCTATGTGTGGACGAAGACTAAGAACTCTATTGCGCAACCGCAGTGAATGACTGAGGCGTCGACTCACAAGTTCCTCGACTGTTCAGAAACGCTGAGGCAACGAGGTGTATTCACATTGAACCAACTGTTGGGGCAGTAGCGCTGGTACTTGCCGTTGCAAGGACGGGCGGCACCTTGTTGCGAAATCGCCTTCGAGTGGCGCCATGAAAATTGGCATCTATCTGCCCCAAATACGGCCGCGAATCGGACTCAAGCGGAGCCGGGCTGGGGCGTATCGAATACAAACGCGGCGGCATCATGGCTAAGGCGGCAGAGGGATGCATGACGTAGCTCTGACCTGTGTCAGTACGAGCTGGCGCCTCCAGGATTTGCTGTATTCGATGACCAGGCAGCGGATGAATTTAACTTTGGTTCGGGGTTTCAGAGCGTGCTGGCACATAGCTGGGTAAATCGGGATATATCCACATCGAAGCCAATTCGCACGGTGGCAGGTAAACCGGTGTTTCTGCGCCGGCGTGCTATTCGGCCATCAGTTCTTATGCCGTGCCCGGATATTCGGAGCTGCAACTCAACACGTTGCGCTGCCCTGCTAGTCCTTCGGCTCATAGAAATTGAGCGTTCGTCGGCGGCTGCCAGATGGATCTCCACATCGTTGAGTGTAACTGTGCGATCGACCAGTTTTCTGGCATGGTGGCAAAACGCGACTCGGCTAAATCTTCGCAAGCCCGTCGGCCACCGCTGAAACTCGAAGGGCCGGCCAGGCGCAAAACGATGTAGGATTTCCTGCCCGGTGATACTTCGCTGGACAATGGACTTTGAACACAGGGCTGGATATTGGGTTGAACCCTTAGGATAGAGCCAAAGAGCACCGGAAGTAGGGAATGGATTGACCGACAAGGACTTTGAGCCCGAATCCGTCCGCGCCATCGAGCGCATCAGGAACGAGATCATTGACGGTGTGCGCCCACCGGGCAGCCGGCTGGTCGAACGCGAACTGGCCGACGAGCTGGGGGTTAGCCGGCTTCCCATCCGCGACGCCTTACGTGCACTGGTCTCCGAAGGTCTGGTTACTCCTCGGCCGAGGAGCTGGGCCACTGTCCGGGAGTTCACCGCACCGGACATTGCTGACCTATTGGAAGTGCGCAGCGCCCTGGAGACTGTGACGTTCTCCCTTGCGGCCCAGCGGCATACCCGCCACGGGTTGGCTGAATTGCGCGAGGTGCTTGACGAGGAGCTCGTCGCGGCCAGGGCGAAAGACTATATCACTGCTCGCCGCGCCGGGGCACGCTTCCACGAGGTGGTGATCCAACTGGCCGGCAACGATTTGCTCAGCGAAGTGCAGGGGTCGCTCGCCTCGCGGATGCGCTGGCTGTTGGCCCAGCATGACGAACTTGAAGTGATGGCCGAGGAGCACGAGCAACTCTATGAAGCCATCGCTGGGCGCGATATTGTCCGCCTGCAGCAGTTGGTTCAACAGCACCTGTCCACCAGCCGTGGCAGCGTCACCGAGAAACAAGCCCGTGAAGATTCCTCAACCGCCAGGGAGAGCCAGTAGCGGTCCGCTGGCAGAAGCGGCTGCGGATAGCTATCACTTGGACGAGCGGCGTCAAGTCCTTGGTCTGACCTCGTTTGATGATTTCAGGACTTCTGCGGCGTGGGAAGGGCGGTTTCCTGCGAGTTTCGAGAAATTTCCACCCGGCGCAGGCATCCTGCAGGGATGCGGGTGATCCCGTCGAAGCAAACGATCTGTTGCTGATGAACCGGGCAACACCGGGCGTGGCCGACACGGAATTTGCGCGCGTCTACGCATGATGAAAGCTTTTCGGGCGTCGCTCCTGCGGCGACCACATGCTGGCGTAGGCGTAGCGTGAGTGGCGCGGTTGCGGAATCAACTGGCATCCGTAGGACAGCGGTTCCGCGTCCAGATCGAAAAATGGACATTATTTGGTATACGCATACCCATTGGTAATATCGAACACCCACTTAAAGACACTGATTTTGCATGTCTAAGTCTGTTTTTTGGGATACCAAATGAGCTAAGGTGAGTTTAAATAAACCCCTTCGCTCTGAAAGTAGTCCCTGATGACCCTCATGCTTAGTGCCTCAGTGCTTCACGAAGTGCTTGATATGCCTTCCACTGTCGAAGCCGTAGACCAGATTTTCTGCGATATTGCTCTTGGAACTGCCACCCAGCCAGCCCCATCCGCCATGGGGGTCCCCGGGGTGGATTCCAGCTTCATCGTCATGCCCTCGGTGGCAGCCACGCCGTCACTGGCATCGGTCAAGCTACTAGCCGATATTCCCTCTAACGCCGAGCGGGGCCTTCCCTCGCAGCGGTCGTTGATTATGCTGGCGGATCATGTGACCGGCTCTCCGTTGGCCATTCTCGACGGCCGGGTGCCCACTCGGATTCGTACCGCCGCGGCTACCGCGGTCGCCACGCGGCACCTTGCGCGTGCGGGCTCGAAGGTCCTTGGGCTAGTGGGCGCCGGAAACCTTGCCGTGGAACACGTCGTTGCGCTGCGCTGCGTAATGGACGTTGAAAAGATCGTTGTGTGGTCCCGTACGGCCCAGCGCATAGCGGAATTCACCTCTGCTGTGGCCGGGTATGGCCTCCAAGTCGAAGCGGCCGCAAGTCCTGAAGAGGTCATCGGGCTCAGCGATGTTGTGTGCACCTTGACTCCGTCGGTGCAGCCAATTATCGCGGGTCGGTGGTTCCGCTCGGGGCAGCACATAAATGCCGTGGGAGCACGTCCGCGTCCCAGCGAGCGCGAAATTGATGCCGAGGGCATGGCCCGTGCGCGCGTTTTTGTGGATCATTGGGGTACCGCTGAGGCTAAATCCGGCAACTATCTCCTGGCGTTGGCCGAGGGCGCCATCACCAATGAAAGCGCGGCGGGGGAGCTCGGTGCGGTAGTAGCTGGGCAGATTGCCGGACGCTGCGACGATCAAGAGATTACGCTGTTCAACTCGGTGGGGATTGGCGCACTCGATCTTGCTGTCGGGAAACTGGCATATGAGCGTGCTCTGGAGCAGGGCCTGGGCCAGCACGTCGATCTGAGCAAATAGCGCGACTATCGCGGCTATTGAGGATCCTTGAAGACCACTTCCTACTGTTGTGGTATCCCATCGTTGTCGATCCTGCGGGAATTCCGAGTTCTGGAAATTCCATTGCAAACAACTGATGCTTCACGCGTTGCGGCGAATCACTGGCCTCTCTAGCCCATAAGATTCGTGAAATTTATCCACGGTTTTGCGGCCGTTGAATTTTGCGACTTCTGCCGTATTTGTGTGCAGATATCGAAATCCAGATGCTGAACTCCCGACTATTGTCTATTTTGGTATTCCAAATTTCCCTTTTTTGGTATACGGTTTTCTTGTTACCTAGATCACTCAATCGCAAAGGGGGTTGGCCATGACCACAACGGTTCCGAAGCCAGCGGCAGCCAAATCGGTACCCACCGGCCGTTCGCTGATTGCCACCGCCTGGATGCGCATCCGCAGAAGCCGGATTGCTATGGCAAGCTTGGTCGTCGTGATCGCTATGATCCTGTTCGCGGTCCTGGCACCGGTGCTCGTAGCCATAGAAGGCCAAGATCCCCACACCACCAACACGTCACCGGAGGTCCTCGACGGCTTTTATAACCCGGGGCTTCCGCTGCCGCAGTACATGTATCCCAGCGCAGAGCACTGGCTCGGTGTCGAACCAGGTCTCGGACGGGACCTGTTCGCCCGCCTGGCCTATGGGGCACAGGTCTCGCTGGTCATCGCATTGCTCTCCACCTTAGTTTCGGTGGTGCTGGGCACCGTTCTCGGGGCGACCGCCGGGTACTTCGGTGGCAAAGTCGATATGATCATTAGCCGGATCATGGACTTGTTTCTCGCCTTCCCTCATCTTCTACTGGTGCTGTCCATCGCACCGATCATGCAATCCCGGCTGGCGGGCACCGATCTGGGCAGCGGATCATTCGTGCCGATTGCCTCGCTGGTGATAGTCCTTGGCTTCTTCGGCTGGGCCTACTTGGCCCGCGTGGTCCGAGGCCAGGTGCTAATGATCCGAGAGCAGGAATACATCGAAGCTGCCAAATCCTATGGCACCAAGAACAAGTCGATGATCCTCAAACAAATCGTCCCGAACGTCACCGGCGTCGTGCTGGTCTATGCCACCATGATGATCCCCACCAACATCACCGCCGAAGCGGCGCTCTCGTTCCTCGGCGTAGGCGTTAAAGACCCCACTCCGTCGTGGGGGCAGATGCTCAACGCGGCACAGGCCGGCAACTGGTATCTGTCGGACCCATGGTTCCTGGCGGTACCCAGCATTGCCCTGATCATCACGGTTCTGGCCTTCAATATTCTGGGTGACGCACTGCGCGATGCGCTGGACCCCAAGTCCTCGCGCTAATTCCCAATAACCACCATCACCACTCGCTCCCAATGATCCTGAGGAGGAATCTAATGCTTTCGCGAGCTACCAAACTATTATCCGCCGCGGTGGTCATATCCCTGGCTTTGACCGGGTGCGCCGGCGGGGCCAAGGGGCAGCAAGGATCCGAAGGGGCGCCATCGGACCCCTACGCGCCGGTAGTTGTTCAGCCGGACTTCGCCGAAAAGGGCGGCAACATCAACGTTCTGATGTCCTCAGACTTCGCGACGCTGGACCCGGGGAACTCGAACTACGTGCAGACCGCCAATGTGGGGCAGCTGTATTACCGGACCCTGACTATGGCGAAGGAAACCGCAGGCCAACCTCCGGAAATTGTTGCGGATCTGGCCACGGATACTGGAACGGTATCCGAGGATGGGCTGACTTGGACCTACACCCTCCAAGAAGGACTAAAGTTCGAGGACGGTTCGCCTATTACAGCAGAAGACATCAAGTACGGCGTCGAACGCACTTACGCCCGCGACGTGTACACGCAGGCACCGCAGGAACTGAACTCGGCGCTGACCGACGAAGGCTACAAGGGGCCGTACTCCGATGGGGATCTCGAAGCCATTGAAACCCCGGATGACCGAACCATTATTTTCCACCTGAAACAGCCGTTCGCGGAGTTCCCGGCCTTGGTCTCGCGTTCCAACACCGCTCCGGTACCGGAGGAAAAGGACACCAAGCAGGACTACACCAACCATCCAGTATCCTCCGGACCCTACAAGATCAAGAACTATGACCGTGGCCGCGAGTTGATTCTGGTGCGCAACGAAAACTGGGACCCGGCCACCGACCAGCATCGCTCGGCCCTACCCGACAGCTTCAGCTTCAGCCTGTCAAGCTCGCAGTCCACTATCTCGCAGAAACTCATTTCAGATGCCGACCCGAACGCCATCACCCTGGATTCTAATGGGGCCATGCAAGCCTCGGATGCCGCAAGCCTGAACGACCCGAAGGTCGCAGAACGCACGGCCGGCGGTTTCCTGGGGTGCATCGACGTACTGGGTCTGAATACCGAAACCGTTGAGGACCCGCAAGTTCGCAAGGCCATCGCTCTAGCCATGGACCGTGCAGCGATCCAAGTCCAGTATGGCGGCGCGCGTTTCGGCGAACTGGTAACCAGCCAATTGACCGACCAGATGGTTGGAGTCACCGAGCAGCGCACGGACTTGTCGGCCGATGGCACCCCGAAGCTTCAGGAAGCCAAGGCCCTCTTGGAGGGCAAGGAATTTCCGAAGAAGCTGGTCTATGGATATGCAAACTCCGTTGAGCGCTATAAGAACATCGGCACCGTGCTGCAACAGAACCTGAAGGAAATTGGAATCGCTCTGGAGCTGCGTCCAATCCCAGCCGCCAACTACTACTCCACCTTGGCCGGTGAGGGCATGCCGGATATCGCCCGTTCCGGCTGGTGCGGCGGGGCCGACTCGTCCTCGGCCCGGATGACCGTTGATCCGAATCTGGGCCCTTCCCTGGACGGCAAGACCTACGGCTTTAGCAATATTCCGCGATACTTCGATGAGGAATTGTCCAAGAAAATGCATGAACTGCGCGGCGCGAACGGCACTCCTGAGGAACTTGGGGCCAAATGGTCTGAGCTCTACAACGAAGTCATGGCCGACTACCCGCTGGTCCCTACCATTCACAGCTACACGAATTCGGTGGTCGGATCCAATATCCGAAATGCACAGGTTGGCTACTTCTTCGGTGCCATTGACCTGAACTCGGTCGGCGTCGCTCAGTAAGGAACACGCTCATGGTCAGTTTCCTCTTGCGCAGGCTCGGCGCGATGCTGCTGTTGCTGCTCACGGTCAGCTTCATCACCTTCACCCTCTTCCACTTCGGTCCGGCAGATCCCGCTTCGGCGGCCTGCGGGCAGCAGTGCACCCCCGAACGCGTTGAGCAGGCGCGGGTCGCGTTGGGCCTGGATAAACCGTTCTTCGTCCAGTATGTTGCCTTCCTCTCCGGTCTGGTTGGACCGCGTTTGCTCGGCGCCGCGGGGGCTGAACAATTCTGTGCCTGGCCTTGCTTGGGCAAGAGCTTCCAGACCAATGAGAACGTCACGGATATGATCGCCAACGCCTTGCCGTATACCCTCTCACTGGCGGTCGGGGCAGTACTGCTGTGGACCATTGTGGGTGTCGGGCTCGGGCTGTTCGCCGCCCTGCGCAAGGGCAGGCTGGCCGACCGGGTTATCGTCGGGGCGGCCTCCATTGGAGTTTCGCTACCCATCCCGGTTACCGGTTTGGTACTGCTGCTGGTATTCGTCGGAACTCTGGGCTGGCTACCGTTCACCACCAACCAAATCGTGGCACCGTGGGGCGAAGCCGGCTTCGGTGCCTGGGTGGCCAATTATTTTCTGGCCTGGGTTGCCTTGGCCGTCTTATTCTCGGCTCAGTATGTGCGCATCACCCGTAACAACATGATCGAAACCTTCGCCGAGGATTTCATGCGCACGGCGCGGGCCAAGGGGCTGTCGCGAAGGAGAATTGTCTTCAAGCACGGTGTGCGAGCCGGAATCACCCCGATCATCACGATGCTGGGCTTGGATCTCGGCTCGCTGCTGGGCGGAGCGGTGCTCACCGAACAGATCTTTTCGGTGCCCGGACTCGGATTCACCGCGGTGCACGCGGCCACCAGCGGAGATCTGCCGGTCACGATGGCAATTACCATGTTGGCGGCATTCTTCATCATCTTCTTCAATGTCATTGTGGACGTGTCCTACGCGTTTATCGATCCGAGAGTACGGGTGAATTAATTGGAACCGCTGCTGACGGTCAACGAGCTGACCGTAAAGTTTCCCACCGATGACGGAATGGTCGCCGCGCTCAACGGCATGGAACTAACTCTTGGCCGAGGCGAAACGGTGGGCCTGGTCGGGGAATCGGGCTCCGGCAAATCCGTGACCAGCCAGGCGATTATGGGACTGTTCAAGGAATCCAGCGCCCAGGTGGAGGGGCAAGTGCTGTTCGAAGGAACCGACCTGCTGCCGCTAGGCGAAGATGCCATGCGCGCCTATCGTGGAAAGAAAATGGGCATGATCTTCCAGGACCCGCTCTCTGCGATGCACCCTTTCTACACCGTCGGCTCGCAGATTGCCGAGGCCTACCGGGTGCATAACAGGGTCTCCCGAAAGACCGCTCGCCAGGTGGCCATCGACATGCTCGGCCGGGTTGGAATCCCAGACCCCAAGCGTCGGGTGGATAGTTATCCGCACGAATTTTCCGGTGGTATGCGGCAACGAGCCATGATCGCGATGGCGTTGGTGTGTGAACCGGAGCTGTTGATTGCCGACGAACCGACAACGGCTCTTGACGTGACCGTCCAAGCCCAGATCCTGGACCTGATTTCAGAGCTGCAAGCGGAAACCAACTCGGCGGTTATCTTCGTGACCCATGATCTGGGCGTGGTGGCCCAGCTGTGCCAGCGTGTGGTGGTGATGTATGGCGGGCAATGCGTGGAAGAGGCAAATGTCCATGAAATCTTCCAGCGTCCCTCCCACCCGTACACTCGGGGGTTGATGGCCTCCATGCCGCATTTGTCCACCGAGGCCAACCGGCTCACCCCGATTCCGGGGGCGCCGCCAGCACTGTTGTCTCTGCCAACCGGATGCATCTTCGCGGACCGTTGCGATTTTGCCAGCCTGGTTCCGGACGGGCGCTGCCAGAACCACCGCCCCGAACTGCGCAGTGACGGGTCGCATGCGGTGCGCTGTCATGGCCACGAATTGCACTTGCTGGACGATACGAGTCTGATCGGAGCCGGTTCATGACTACCCCTTTACTAGAAGTCAACAACCTCGCCAAGCATTTCCCGACCAAGGGTGTTCTTGGGCGGACCACCGGTGCGGTCAAGGCAGTAGATGGGGTGAGCTTCACCCTTGAGCGCGGCACCACCCTGGGGCTCGTGGGGGAATCGGGGTGCGGTAAATCCACCACCGGCAAGGTGCTAATGCGACTGCTGGAACCCACCAGCGGCAGTTTCAGACTCGACGGGGAAGAAATCAGTGGCCTGCGCGGACGCCAGCTCGATGGGTTCCGCCGCCGCGTGCAGATGGTCTTCCAGAATCCGGCTTCGTCTTTGAACCCGCGCCAGTCCATTGGAGCTGCGATCGCCGCCCCATTGGTGGAGCAACGAATCAGGGTTCCCGGGGGCATCAAGGCGAAGGTCGCAGACCTGATGAACCGGGTGGGCCTGCGCCCCGAGCACGCCAATCGCTTCCCCCATGAATTCTCCGGCGGCCAGCGCCAGCGCATCGGCATTGCTCGCGCCCTCGCCCTGGATCCAGACGTGGTGATATGCGACGAGCCGGTCTCCGCACTGGATGTCTCGGTGCAAGCCCAGGTAGTGAACTTGCTCAAGGATATCCAAGCCGACACCGGAGTTTCCTACATTTTCATCGCCCATGATCTGGCCGTGGTCAAGCACATGGCTGATGAGGTCGCGGTGATGTATCTGGGCAAGATCATGGAGCAGGCACCGGCCCGCGAGCTGTTCGCTGATCCGCGCCACCCCTACACCCGGGCGCTGCTTTCAGCCGTGCCAAGCGTGGATCTGGAGGCCAATCTGACCGAGCGCATTAGATTGCGCGGAGACTTGCCCTCGCCCAGCGATCCGCCCTCGGGGTGTGTATTCCGCACCCGCTGTCCGGCATACCTGCTGCTAGATGAGCCAGGACGCCAGCGCTGCGCTCGCGAAGTCCCCACAGGCCAGATGGCCTGCCATTTTCCCGAAGCGCAACTGGCTATGGCCCAGAGTGGCTGACGATACCCTGAAGCAAGTCATCTAAATTTTCACATTTCACCGAAGGAAACCTACGTCGTGCTTATCAGCAATGCCCGCCCCTGGGGCCGGCCCGCCAGTGACATCCTGGTCAAGGATGGAATAATCGCCGCAGTCACCGCGCATGACCCGAAGCGCCAGCTGGAGGCCGGGGACGTGGTTGGCGGCGGACGCATACTCATCCCTTCATTCTCCGACGTGCATGTGCACTTGGACTCAACCCGGATCGGGCTGCCGTTCCGTGAACACACGGGCCGGCCCGGAGTCTGGGGCATGATGAGCAATGACCGGGAGAACTGGAGAAACGCAGAAATCGGCATCACCGAACGGGTGGCCGGCACGCTGGAACGCATGATCGCTCGCGGCACCACGCGCGTGCGTTCCTATGCCCAGGTGGATGTGGACTGCAAGCTGGAAAAGTATGAGGCAGTGGCAGCCGCCAAGGAGAAATTCGCCAACGAGGCTGACGTACAGATCATGGTTTTCCCGCAAGCAGGCATCTTGCTCGAAGCAGGTACCGAAAAGTACCTGGAGGAGGCGCTGAAGCTTGGAGCCGACGTGATGGGCGGCATCGACCCGTGCGAACTGGATCGCGATCCGGTCCGCCATCTCGACGTGGTCTTCGGCCTGGCCGAAAAATACCATACCGAAATCGACATCCACCTGCACGAGCGCGGCACCCAGGGGGTGTTCTCCGCCGAATTGATTGCGGAGCGAACCCGGGCCCTGGGCATGCAGGGCAAGGTCACGATCTCCCACGCCTATGAACTGGGCAGCGTCGACGATGCCACCAGTCGCCGCCTGATCAACACCTTCGCCGAGCTAGATATCGCGATGACCTCCGTGGCGCCAAACACCTCCAATCATCTCCCCTTGGTGCAGTTGACCGAGGCAGGCGTGCGCTTTGGTCTAGGCGAAGATGGACAGCGCGACTACTGGAGCCCCTATGGCAATTGCGACCTGCTGGATCGAACCTGGCAGCTGGCTTTCGTCAACGGGTATCGCCAAGATGAACTGATCGAGCATTGCCTCGCGGTGGCCACGGTCGGCGGCGCGTCCATCATGGATCATGACGTGCCTCGTCTGGCCTCTGTGGCAGACCGCCCGGGTGTTGCGGCAGGCGACCGTGCGGATCTCGTGCTGCTTGCGGGGGAGACCGTAGTTTCCACGGTGATGGACCGCAGCAATGACCGCACCGTCATCCACGACGGCCGAGTGGTGGCCGACGGACTGGAGGTCCTCGGCGTAGCGAACAGCTACTGAGCATTGGCTCTTCGCTTTGTCTCCGTCGACCGGCTCGCGAACTGGACCGGAAAGTTCACCTCGCCGGTTTTCGGCTACTTCATCAATGGCTGCGTTGCAGGCGGACGCACGGGCTGATCTGGTTGGCCCAACCGGCCGCCAGCGCTGACCGGTTGGGCTTTCCGCCGCATGGTTTGATGTGGCTGAGCGGCTGCCATAGCACCGGCTAGTCGAGCCTCGAATGACGGCGTGAATATTGCAGGTTGCCTTCCGGACGAGTGCCTATGAACGGCGACGAAGGCTCTAGCGGAAGTTCGCGCTGACGCTCCCCGCACAATCGATCGTGGCGGTTGCCGAGCTCGAAGAGCCCAGCGGAACTGGGATGTTCATTGAACCACTGAGGACGATGTCACCGGCCCTGAGCCCGGCGCCGGCGGCTGCAAGATGGCGTGCTAGCCAGGCTACCGACTCCAACGGGTTGCCCAACACGGTCTCCGTCGAACCGGGGTACTTTGAAGTTCCCACGGTGAGCAGGCTCGTGGCCTCGGCAATGTTCGTTGGCAGGGGGACCGGTTCGCCCACGAAAGCCGCAGCAGCATTCGTGTTGTCGGCGATCAATAAGGACAGATTTGCCGCGCCGCCGCTCCAGCGGCTGTCCACAATTTCAATGGCCGGCGCAACGGCCTTGGTCGCCGCGATGATGTCTTCGAGGGTTGCGTTCGGATTATTGAGTGGTTCGCCGATGATGAAGGCGATCTCGGCTTCCACCAGCGGGTTTCTTAACTTCCCGGTGTCTAGGGTTCCGCCCGCTGGCAGGAGGGTGCCGGCCAGTAGGTACCCCTGAACGGGGTTTACGGTTTCGAAGGATTCACGAACTGCAGCAGCGGTGAGGCCGACTTTGTATCCAACTACGCGTTCGCCTTCAGCAATCGCTAGCGCGCGGCCAGTCGCGGCGATCTCGACGGCAAGATCTAGTTCAAGTGTTCCTGCTCCGACAGCCGAGACGGCGACGCCAGTGCGCGTCGCTTGGCGCAGATTGCGTGCAATAGTTTGTATGCTCAACGCTTCCATGTCTACCTTCCATTGAATGAATACTGAACGACTGGTCCTGGGTGCGGAGCGGTGGTGTCACCGCGTGATCGGGTGCGCAGTTGTTGCTTTGGGGATCCTGCGAGAAGCCCTCTGGGTCCCTGTTTCCTAGCCCTACTACGATCATGGCCTATCGCATAATGAAAAAGAAATATCATTACGCGGAATTTGAATGCATTTCATCGGTAGCTGTACGTTTCGAGCAACGGTTTCGCAATGCAAGGGCTAAGGCCAAGTTCACGTAGTTAGCGCTGAAGCTAAAGTCCCTGCTGATGATATTCGCGTCGAGCGCCAGCTCCGGGGCGCGGCGTTGGAACGGTCTGCAAGTGGCCCGCGCGGAGACTGAGTGCTTGGAAGATTGCACGAAGGACCTTGGGATAGCCCTTCGTACTACGCTGCTATGCGATGCAAGGTCCGTTGGGGATGAGGTAAGTTGCCATTTTGCTGCTGGAGGCACGGCAGATCGTTGAGGCAGCGGCGGTGCGCCGCTTCAAAGGTCGCAGTGATCGCAGGGCGCTAGGCGCGGCGGATAATGCGCTGGGCGATCGCCGCGGCCACCGCGCCGGCGCGCGAATCGGTCTGAAGCTTGGCGTAGATGTGCGCCAGGTGGGACTTCACCGTGCCCTCGGAGACGAATAGCGACTTGGCGATCTCCTTGTTGCTCTTGCCCTCGGCAAGGAGCTCCAACACATCGACCTCGCGGGCGGTGATCTGCGGGGCCGAGTTGGCGTTGCGCTTGACCAAGGTCGCTGCGGCCAGCGGAGCTAGCACCGTCTCCCCGCGCGCCACGGAACGCACCGCGGCAAATAGTTGAGCTGGGGGAGTGTCCTTGAGCAGGTAGCCCAGGGCGCCGGCCTCCAACGACTTGAGGATGTCGCTTTCGGTGTCATAGGTCGTCAGCACGAGTACCTGCGGCGGGTTGGGCAGGGCGCGCAGCGAGCGGGTCGTTTCAATGCCGCCCGGGCCAGAACCCAAGTGCAGATCCATCAGCACCACATCGGGAGCTTGCTCGCTGACTAGCTGCAGAGCGCTTTGCGCGTCATGTCCCTGGCCAACCACCTCGATGTCCTCGGCGGCGTCCAGAAGGGCGACGAGCCCGGCGCGGACCACTGGATGATCGTCGACTAAGGCAATGCGGATCATATTTCCTCCCACGGGAACACTACCGACAGCGTCGTGCCCTCACCGGGGGAACTGTCGAGGGTAAAGGTACCATTTAGCGCCAGCGCACGCGTCTTGAGCCCCGGCAACCCGTGGCCGCGCAGCGAAGGCATGGATTTCGCTTGGGCGTTGAAGCCCCTGCCGTCGTCCCGAATGTCGACCAGCAGCGCCTCATCCGCAAAGGTCAAGGTGACCATGGCGCGCTCGGCCGCGGCATGGTCGCGCACGTTGGCAAGCGCTCCGCGCACCGTGTAGATCACCGCTTCCGCCAGCGGGGCAGGGATTTTTCGTGCTTGTCCCTCAATGCGGAGCCCCAGCTGAGCACTTGCGCAGGGTTGCGCGACGATCTGCTCCAACTGGGTGCGCAGCGATGCGGGAGTCAGCGAGCTGAGGGACTCCTCCGCCATATCCCGCACTACCCGGCGCACCGCGTCCAGCGCGCTGCGCGAGGTCTGCGCCGCGGTACGCACCCGCTCGCGGGCCACCTCACTGCCCCAGGATTGCTCGGCGGCCAGCAAGAAGAGATTGATGCTGGATAGATCCTGTCCGATTGAATCGTGGATGTCGCGTGAAAGGCGGGCACGCTCGGCCACCGCACCGGTGCGCCGTTCGGCGCTAGCCAGATCCGCCTGGGCTTGGAGCAGGTCATCGACGGCTTTCGCCCTGGCACTCGACTCCCGCTCCAATTCACGGTACGCAATGACCGTGACCAGTCCAATGCCGATCGGGCCGACAACGAGCGTCGGATCGATGGCCGTACCTACTCGAAGCCAGCCGGCAGTTATCGTGAGCATCATCGAGCAGACGACGACAGCAGCCAGCTTGAAGGGCAGCACCTGCAATACCGCAAAAGCGATGGGTACCGAACACCAAGCGAAGCTCGGCGCAAGGATGACCAGCGTGGCCCAGAGCAGAACCACAACCAGACTCCAGGCCATGCCCCAGCGATGCCGGGTCGCCAGTGGCCGCAGGGCATATGCAAGCACCAGCGCGAGCGTACCCAATAGAACCGGCAATCCGTCGGAAAACAGATCATGACGCTCGTGATAGCGCAACGCACTGGAAATCACGAGGATCGCGAAGATGAGATGCAGCCAACGGTCAAGACGCCGCATTTGCCCTAGGATCCCACGGCGTTCAACCTGCTCGACAGTATTCATAGATTCGTATCTTACTTTCCGATATCCCCCATTTGGCTATTTCTTGATAGCCACCTGCTAGATGTTGGCACGAGCAACTTCTAGCAGGATTAAAGCAGCAAAGAAAACCGCAGATCAAAGGATCAACATGAACATCAAATCCAAGCCATCCAAGGCAATCACCGCTATGGGCTCCGCAGTCCTGGCCATGGGCCTGTTGGCCGCCTGCAGCAGCGGCGCGGCCACCGAAGCCCCAGCGTCCAGCTCGACGCCCTCCGAATCTGTCACCCAGAACCCGTCACAAGTGTTGTCCGCCACGGCTTGGCAGACCACAGGCGCGGTGGACCAGGACGGCAATAACGTTGCGCTGACCGACGAGACGGCCAAGAACTATGTGGGCTATGCCTACTTCAAAGACGGTGGCGAGTTCACCATGTACACCCTGGATGATGAACCGAAAATGCACGGTGATTGGACCGTATCCGAGGATGGTAAGACCCGCCATATCGTGGCCAAAGATGATGCTGGCAAAACCCTGTTCGAGCGAGAGTCGGAAATCACTGCGCTGACCGGCGACGAATTCACTTACCGCAGCTACCCCGAAGAGGGCAACCAGGACTTGTACGTGGACATCATCCATACCCCTACCGATCATGAAGAGCCTGCCAACGATTAGCCAGCAAACCGCTGCGCTTCAGCGTCTGGAGATGCACAAGCCACCGGGGCGTTTTGCTTCGGTGGCTGGTGCGTCGTGTCGCTGGGCGGTGGTCTGGACAGACTAGTCAGATGCCAGCGCGGTGAATTCGAAGCTGCTTCGGAGATGCCGGTACGGATCCAGCGCAATCGATGAGCAATCCTGCGACGTGCAGACCGGTGTGCGGATGGAACGGGACTGACTATGTCTGAGCCCTGCCAGTGGCTTTGCCAGGGAACTGCGGTGGGATGCTGTTTTCGGATTGGATACTAAACGCAACGGGTGTTCGGAAGAGTCCGGACACCCGTTGTTTTCAGTAGTGTCAGGCCGCGTCGTTGCGCACAATGGCTCCTTGGGCGACGACCAATTGAACATCCGAAAGAGCCGTGGACCGCTCCAACGGGTTGCTTCCCAGAAGGACTAGATCCGCTACGCCACGGTGGACCAGGCGACCCACACCTTGCTTGTGCACGCCGAGCATCCGCGCGGGCGCAGTGGTGATGGACTGCAATGCCTTCAGCTGGCTAAGGCCAGCTTTGGCCAAGGAATTGGCTTCGTCGCCAATCGCGGTCACATCCGTGCCGAAGGAGTCGGTGCCGGCGATGACAGTGACGCCCAACTCGTCGGCGGCCCCCACGGCTTTGGCCAGGATCGGGGCGTATTCGCGGCCGCGTTCGGCCAATACCGGATCGCTGGACTGGGCCATGCCCGAAATGCCGAAGAGAGTCGGGGTGAAGTACGTTCCCTTGCCTGCCATGCTGGCTAGTGTTTTCTCGTCAACGAAGACGCCATGTTCGATACTTTGGACGCCGGCGGCTACGGCTCCGGCAATTGCCTTTGCGCTATAGCTGTGGCATAAAACCCCGGCACCCTTGGCCGCATGGACTATGGCAGCCAGCTGTTCGCGATCATAGACCAGCTCCAGGGGATCTTGATCCGCAAGGCCCGCCCGGGGATTGGCGCGGGTCTTGATCACGGTAGCTCCCCGGCTGATATTGACTTTGGTCAGATGCGCCAGTTCCGACACGGTGGTCAATTGGTGGCGAGAGGAAGCCAGTGGAGCCAGATCTGGGTCGGCGAGAATAGAGTCGGATTGGTCAGGCGAGACGAAGAGACCCGCAGCATGCATGCGTGGGCTGAGTCCGGCGGCGTATTTCGGGATCTGGGCCAGCGCGATGTCCTGGTAGAAGCTGGTCGATCCGCTGCGTACCGTGGTGGCCCCGTGGCTGAGAATCAGCGAGGCATCTTCAAAGGTCTGGGCGTGGACGTGGGCGTCGACGAAGCCGGGCAGGATGAACTTTCCTGCAGCCTCGATTGTGGTCGCCGAATTGCGGTACTCGGCGACCGCTCGGCGGGTGGACGCGCGGTCGCCCACCGCTTGGACCTTGCCTTCGGCGAGAACGACTACGGCATCTTCGGTTACCTGACCCGTGGTCGGATCGATGAGTGTGCCTCCTTTGATAATCACCGGTGCTGGATGCGTTGAATTCGCCCGCCGAGCCGCCGGCGCCGTATCGCCATTGGTTTTTGCTGCATGCGCCGGGGATGGAATCATGCTCGCGAGCCCGAGTCCCGCCAGGGCCGCGGCTCCGGCGAGGACGTGTCGGCGCTGAAGCTGTGATTGTGGCACTGGGCCGGAGGTGTGATCGTGTTCGCACATGGGTGCTCCCTTTCCTTGGGTCTGCTGGGATCCATCCTATGGATCTCCGGTCAAGAAAACCATATGGAATACCAAAATTAAGCAATTTAGAATGCAAGTCTTGGCGCTAAGACCTGTCGCATACAAGGCATTCCAGTGTTTGCTGTGACAACAAAGCGGCGCGCTGAGCGGCCGGTTTTCCTTAAGGCGTGATCACTTTAGTATCCCAAAATGACCTGATGTTGGGTAGGGTAGATCGCGGAGCTTCCGGCCCGGAGGCCCGCGGCAGCGGCCAGCGCAGAAGAACCTAGAAGGAGCATCGATTAAATGGGACAGATTACCCGTGTGAAGGCGTCCTTTGTCATTGGTTTTGAAGCGGGGGACCACTGTATATGGCCGCAGGGTGAACTGGTTCACGAAGAAGAACGCATCATCTTCGTGGGTCGGGGCTACCAAGGGCGCGTTGATGTCGAGGTGGATGCCGGGCACGCGATTCTGTCGCCGGGATTCATTGATATGAACGCTTTAGCCGATATCGATCACGCCTTGTTCGACTCGTGGCCAGCTCGCGATCGGCGGCTCGGGCTGGTCTGGTCTGAAACCTACTTGAAGCAACATGGCTCGGTTTTCACCGAGGAAGAGGAAATGTTCCGCCGGCAATATGCGCTCAGCCAGTTGGTGCGCAATGGCATCACCACGGTCATGCCGATTGCGGCCGAAACCTACAAACCGTGGTGCGAAGACTACGAAGACATGGCCCAGCTGGCTCAGGCCGTTCGACAGCTGGGCCTTCGTGCCTATCTGGGGCCGAGCTACCGTGCGTTGGTGCCCTATACCGACGGGAGAGTGGTCAAACTATTTGCTGACGAAGCCAAGGGCATCGAAGGCTTGCGCCAAGCGGTGACGTTTGCCGAGGATTTCGAAGATACGGCCAACGGATTGATCCGGGCAGCCCTGCTGCCGGCCCGTATCGAAACGCAGACCGAACGCACCCTGAAAATGACGCGGGCTGCGGCAGATGAGTTGGATGTTCCGGTCCGGCTGCATGCGGCGCAGGGGCTAGGCGAAATGGAGATCATCTATCAACGTACGGGAAAGCGTTCGATTCCCTATCTGGACGACATCGGGTTCCTCAAGGAACGAACCTTCATCCCGCATGCGTGGACGGTCCCTGGCCATCGGCACATGCCGGCCGAACTCGGCAGTGGGGATGACATCTCGCGCCTGGCTGCAAACGGCACGTCGGTCGTTTACTGCCCGATACCCACGGCCCACTATGGCGGTGGCCTTGATAATTTTGATGCCTATCGCGACAAAGGTGTTCGTGTAGTGATGGGAACCGATTCGGCGCCACCGAATATGATTCACGCGCTGGACCTGGCCATGGCCATGACCAAGACGCTCACGGCGGATCGTTCCAGCGCTCAGGCCGAGGACCTGTACCGTGCGGCCACCCTGGAACCTGCCCGGGCACTGGGACGGGATGATCTGGGTAGGCTGGCCGTCGACGCCCAGGCTGACTACTTCATTATGGACTTGGACGGCACTCACGTAGGGCCGCACGCTGACCCGATTCGCACGCTCGTCATGAATGGTGATGGCCGGGATATTTCCCGTGTGGTGGTGGCAGGGGAAACAATCGTCCAGGGTGGTGAAATCACTACCGTGGACACCAGCGACTACCAGTCGCGGGCCCAAGAGTTCATGGAGAAATACATCGCCTCGTTCACCGAGAGCGACTTTAAACGGCGCCCCACCAACGAACTATTCCCTTCCAGTTTTCCGGTGAAATAGCGCGTCGGCTTCGGCTCCGGGCGCGAGCCAGGCTGGCCATATTACCTCTGGAAGATTCGGCTCTTCGGCTTGGCATGGCGCCTCGACTTGCCGTGCCTGTATCGGTGGCAGCTAGCGGACCGGTCAGCTCCGGCCACCTCAGGGGTTGCTGCCCGAACCCAGTCGTTTGGGAAGGCGCCTTTCCAGCATTCCGGCGTTGAGCTCGAAGGCGCGAACGCGCAGCCAGGCCGATGATCACTACGCGGTTCCCACCACCGTGGATCGCTTGCCGGTAGCTGTGCTGGGGAGGTGCCGCTCGGTCGGCCGACGGTGCTCTTGAACTCACGGCGAGTCGCCAGCAATCGAAAGTTGCCCGGAGTTGCTGCCGGAGTTATCCACAAATTTCGAGTTGCTTGTCGCCAAGCTCAGCTGCGGGTCAACACTTGGAGTGTCAATAGGACGAAGCCCAAGGAGACCAGACATGTGCTTGCAATGTGATGGATTTTCAAACGAAGAAGTCGAACTGCAGATCACAAACACGATTCGCATGTACGGCAACGCGGTGCAATTCATCGAAAACCCCGACCCGACCAAGACCTTCGGCTACACCGTCGGACTGACCGCACACGGGCACCCGGAATTCCTGGTGCGAGGCCTGGATATGGTGACAACCTGCGAGCTGCTGAATCCATTGGCCCAGCGGGTCATTGCAACCGGTGAAATCTTCGGGCACCAGCATACTGCGCACTACCTCGGGCAGCAGCTGCTCTATTTCATGCGCATCCCCGATGCTGACGCCCACCTGTTGGAGGCCGTTGTGCGCTACGGTACCGCGATGACGGCATTGGAAATTCACATCATCGATTCCTGGCCGCCACCACCTGAGCTGTTGGCCGAAGCCGCCAGGAGGGATGGCACCGGCTGCGGCTCCGACACGTCTTGGTGGGGCAGACCCTCAGCAAACTAAACGGCCTGGCAACTCTGGATTCGTCGGTGTTCCGGTTCTCATGGACGAGTTTGCCGCGTGCACTGCACGTAATTGAGTAGGCGCATTGAACTACGGATCTTCAAGGCTGAAGGCGACCCGCACTACGAGAAACCGTGGCCGCGTGAGCAGAAGGGCCATGAGGTTATCGATCTGCGTGCCCCCGGCCTAGAGGACGAACGCCAAGGTAGAACTGTGCCATGCGGGGTGCACCCATGTTGTCTTGCACCTTGAGTACGGGGAACTACCGCAACACTTAGACATGTAGCCCGACTTCGCTTGGGCATTCAGTAGCGAAGAGGCGGAACAGTTCCCCCTACGCGTACCAAGCATGCGGAGTTGAGAACCGCGAAATCCACCACACCAGCGGTTAATCCTGCAAGGATCAAACGATCCGACAACGGTGGCCTGACGGAGTATGTTCTCTGGGTCCTTATCTTCCGCTGCGGCGACCCAATGCCGCCGATTCCGACGAGGGCGAAGGCTGCAATCTGGACTCCGCGACCAAACCCATGATTCCTTGGGGGAACAAGCCACCATGCCCCGGTTACGGAGGCAGAGCCTGTAACAATCATGACAAGCCCCACAACGAAAACGTCCATGCAGCGATGTTCTTGGCCGGTGGGAACCAGAATTCGGTTTCACCTTAAGCCTTCGCCGCGCGCAACCTTGGTCCCGCAGTCGGCAAGATGCGGCCTGAAACCGGGGACCACGGCTTTTGCTCTGTCCAACAGAATCCTGTGCATTGTGCGATCGCGGACACATTCGCGATCCTAGCCACCACCGAACGGAACTAGTGGGAACATCTGCTGAAAACCCAACCCATGCTCCGAGCGGGTGACCCCGCGGATTCAGAGAATTTCTTGTAGTCCAGCTTGTTCGGCAGCGTCTGATCCAAGGCGCGAATGGCGAAGAACTGCTTGAATCCAAGGATCTTCAAGGCATCATTGACCGAGGGGCCGTCGCACATTGTGCCGCCCGTTCCGCGAATCATCAGCTGTCGAATATCGCGGCTGGATAATCCTCGTTCGGTGTCCCGCCGTTCTTGTAGGCGATGAGTTTCCTCGGCCGAGGCGCCACGCAGTGCTCCCTCATGAGCCGCCCTCGCATGGCAGAAGGGGTGCATTTTGGAGACCGGACAAAACCCGTGCAATTAGCGATCCTTGGTCTGACCACACGCGGTCATGTTTCACTCCAAATTTGGGATGCGGTGCAAGTAGTGCTTGTGGATGAGTGTCGGTGGAGGACCGGCCAAAAAAGTGAGTAGGCTTGTAATTATGGCTTTCCGAAATCGTCGCGCTGCGGCTCTCCCAGCAAAATTATCCCGTTCGTGGCTTCTGGTCAACGCCGCCAAAGAAGAAGACTTCGGACCCGGCCTAGCTTGTGAAGCGGACTCGGTAATTTTTGATATGGAAGCTGCCGTTCCGGACGACAAAAAGGCCTTCGCCCGTGACAACGTGGTGCGCGCTCTATCCAACGGCATGACCGCCTGGGTGCGCGTTAACGGCACCGACACCGACTTCTGGGCCGATGATCTCGCGGCTCTCGCGGAAACTCCGGGCCTGCGCGGGGTCATGCTGGCCATGACCGAAAAACCAGAGCAGGTCACTTACACCGCGATGCGCTTGCGCGCAGGCACCCCGGTGCTCGCGCTGATCGAAACCGCCGTAGGCATCGAAAACGCCACGAACATTGCCTCGGCTCCGGGCACCTTCCGCCTGGCCTTCGGCGTGAACGACTTCCGCAAGGACACCGGTGTCTCCGATGACCCGTTGGCCCTGGCCTATGCCCGAGGCAAGCTGGTCATGGCTTCCCGCGTGGGTAAGCTGCCCGGCGCTATCGACGGCCCGCCGCCTGCCGGTGCAAGCGCAGCGAAAGTTACCGAAGATACCCTGGTAACCGCATCGATGGGCATGACCGGGAAGCTCTCCCTGTCCCGCGACCACGTCGATGGCATCAACGCAGCACTCGCACCAAGCGAGGACGAACTGTCCTGGGCCATGGAGCTGCTCGAAGCTCACGCGGCCGGTGCGTCGGTAGGCGACGGGTCCTACCTGCCGCGTCTAGCCCGTGCACAGAAGATCGCAGATCTGGCCGACTCCTACGGATTGTGGAACGCCTAGTCCGCAGCTGCGCTCCATTACCTCTCGTGCGCAATGGAACGGCCGGTAATTTGCATTCACCGGCCGTGCCACGACGAGCGGGCCTAGATACCCCTTCGGTCGCCGCGAATTAGACGAGCGACGCCGCGCCCAGCAGCTCTTCGATGGGCAAGTGGGGCAGGGAAAATTCGTCCGCCACCGATTTGAAGGTCACTTGGCCGTCGTGCACGTTCAGGCCGTTGGCCAGACCGGCGTCTTCGCGCAGCGCCTGCTTCCAGCCCTTGTCCGCGATACGCAGCGCATAGGGCAGGGTGGCGTTGGTCAGTGCCGCGGTGGAAGTCTGCGGGACGGCCCCGGGCATGTTGGCCACGCAGTAGTACACGGCGTCGTGGACCTTGAAGGTCGGTTCGGCGTGCGTGGTCGGGCGCGAACCTTCGAAACAGCCGCCCTGGTCGATTGCGATATCCACGAGCACGGAGCCCGGGCGCATGTGCTCGACCATATCGCGGGTGACCAGCTTGGGCGCAGCCGCGCCCGGGATCAGCACCGAACCGATGACCAGATCGGCGGCGGCCACCTCGGAGGCAATCGACAGTCGCTGCGAGGCCAGGGTCTTGATGCGGCCCATGAAAGCCAGATCGATTTCGCGCAGCCGGGAGAGGTTGATATCGATGATGGTCACGTCGGCCCCCATCCCCATGGCGATGGTGGCCGCATGCGTGCCGGCCACGCCGCCGCCGATCACCACAACCTTGGCCGGGCGCGTACCGGGCACGCCGCCCATCAGCACGCCGGCGCCGCCGTTGGGCTGCTGCAGCTGGACGGCACCAATCTGGGCCGCAAGGCGCCCGGCGACCTCGGACATCGGAGCCAGCAACGGCAAGGTGCGCCCCGACGTGACGGTCTCATAGGCGATGGCGGTGGAACCGGCGGCCAACAGCGCGTCGGTGCACTCTCGCGAGGCGGCCAGATGCAGGTAGGTGAACAGCAGCTGTCCGGAGCGCATGCGATGGTACTCCGCGGCGATCGGCTCCTTGACCTTCAAGATCATCTCCGCCTCGGCCCAGGTGGCATCCGCGTCGGCGGCGATGCGCGCGCCGGCCGCGAGATAGGCCTCGTCGGCATTCCCCGAGCCGACGCCTGCACCGGTTTCGACGATCACATCGTGGCCGCGGGTCACAAACTCGGACACGCCGGCTGGTGTCATGGCGACGCGAAATTCGTTATTCTTGATTTCCTTTGGGACACCAATGATCATGGCAGTCAGTCCTCTCGTGAGACATGTCGGGCAAGGACATCGAATCGATATCGGGACGATGCTCGCCGTAGTAGTTACTCACCAGATTAGAGTTTACAACGGGCTTAGTGGGGCTCTGCCGAATAATCTACGGTTATATCTAGAAAATCTGTTTTATATCGCAGAAGTTTTCCACTGAGTGGGCTGCGTCACCGTCAGATCTACGGGCTCCATAATCTGCGGAAATCGCTCGCCGAATTAGGAGAGCGGCTGTCGAGACTGGCCCGGCGCTGGAGGTTCCCTAAGCTGCCTGTCAGGCAATTTTCGGCTCTGGGTCATCATGTTGTGCGCCGTCGCTGGAGCAAAGTGGCGTCAATCCCTCGGGCATCAGCCTTTTGACGGCTCCGACCCGGAAGACGGCTGCTCCCGCGATGGTGGGACCAGCCAATTGCGTATGCGCTGAGGAGCAAAAAGGACTGCCGCCGTAGCGGCCCGAAAGGGCCGATACGGCGGCAGTCCTCGCAATGCGCGGTGCGGTTGCTTAGCGCTTAGCGTCGAGGCTCTGGATCATCCTGAACTTCGTGTGCTCCGCGATGGTGCGAAGAGCCAACCACGTTGCCGGCCTTCCACTCGGCCCAGCCTGGACGGCCGGACATGAAGTCCTCGATCTGGTCCTTGTTGGCTTCCAGCTTCGGGTCATTCTTCAGGTACCAGCGAGTTTCGCGGGCCACCATGCCGGAGAGGATCAGCAAGCCGATGAGGTTTGGCAGGGCCATCAGGCCATTCATCATGTCAGAGAAATTCCAGACCGGGGTCAGCTCGGTGGTGCAGCCGACGTAGACGACCAGCGAGAAGATCACGCGGAATGGCATAACGCCCTTGCGTCCGATGAGACGCTCGATGTTGCGCTCACCGTAGTAGCACCAGCCCAAGATGGTGGAGAAGGCGAACATGACCAGGCCAAGGGTCACGATCCAATGGCCCCATTCGCCCGGCAGGCCGTTGGTGAATGCCTCGCCGGTCATCAGCGAGGCGGCGATCTGTTCGCCGGTGGCCTCATCGATCAGCTTCCAGGTGCCGGTGGTGATGATGACCAGTCCGGTGCAGGTGACCACGATGATCGTATCGATAAAGGTCTGGGTCATGGAGACCAGGCCCTGGCGAACCGGGTGCGTGGTCTGCGCCGCGGCTGCGGCGATAGCTGCCGAGCCCATGCCGGATTCGTTGGAGAAGATACCGCGAGCCACACCGAACTGGATGGCGATGATGATGGCCGAGCCGACGAATCCGCCGACCGCCGAGGAGCCGGTGAAGGCGTCGGTGAAGATCTGGCCGAAGGCAGCTGGGATGCCGCTGACGTTGGAGATCAAGATGAAGATCGCTGCGGCCACGTAGAACACGATCATTACCGGAACGAATGCCGCGGTGACTCTGCCAATGGACTTGATGCCACCGACCAGAACTGCGATCGACAAGATGGTGAGAACCACGCCGGTGACCCATGGGATCACGTTGAAGGAGTTCTCCAAGTTGGCTGCAATCGAGTTGCCCTGGGTCATGTTGCCGATGCCGAAGCTGGCAAGGGTCGCCGCAATAGCGAAGAACAGCGCCAGGAACTTGCCGAATGGCCCCTTGATGCCGCGCTCAAGGTAGTTCTGCGGACCGCCGGACTTTTCACCAGCCGTGTCGGTGCCGCGGAAACGGACACCCAAGTAGGCTTCGGTGTACTTCGAAGCCATGCCGAGCAGGCCGGTGACCCACATCCAGAACAACGCGCCGGGGCCACCGATGCCGATGGCCGTGGCAACGCCGACGATGTTACCCGTCCCGACGGTGGCCGCCAGTGCGGTGGTGAGCGCCTGGAACTGCGAGACGTCGCCATCGGCGCCCGGGTCCTTGCGCTTGAAGATTCCTAGCCTGAGTGCCGGGATGAGTTTGATGAACTGCAATCCGCCGAGGCGGATGGTGAGGTAGAGGCCGGTGCCCAAGAGCAACGGGATGAGGACAAACGGTCCCCAAATGACCGAGGAGATATCTCCGAAGAGTGTTCCCAATGAGTCCATGAGTTCTAGATCCTTCGATGCGAGTGAGAAGCGATGATGACTGTCATCGTAGGTGACATCCTCAGTCATCCTACGTGATGGTGAGAGTCAAGTCACAAACGCTGTTTCGTGTCGCATTCGGGGTTAAAACGTTTCCCCGAGCCGTTGGGTGCGGCTCGGGGAAACTGGAATCCTGAAAGTACTAGGCGGAGGTGAACTTGACCGCCGAGGTGCCGAGCCCCTCGATGCTCGTTTCCAAGGTGTCACCGGCCTTGAGCCACGGGCGTCGTCCATGCTCGTCGCGGCGTCCCAAGGCAACGCCCGCTGGGGTGCCGGTGAGGATTAGGTCCCCGGGCTGCAGCTCGTTGATCACCGACAGGTAGGAGACCAGCTCGGCCGCGGAGAACACCAGATCATCGGTTGAGTCTTCCTGGACTACCGCGCCATTGACCTTTGTGGTGATTTTGGCTCCCGGGGTGAACTCTTCGGAGGTGACCAACCATGGACCCACCGGAGTCGACTTATCCCAGGCCTTGCCCTGCAGCCATTCGGTGGTTCGTCCCTGGAAGCCGCGCATGGAGACATCGTTGGAGACCGCGTAGCCGGCGATATGATTCTCCGCGTCTTCGATCGAGATCCGGCGTCCGGGTTTGCCGATGACGATGGCCAGCTCACCCTCATAGTCCATCCGGTAATCTTCGGCAGGAATTTCGACGGTGTCATTTGCTCCGCAGAGCGTGGAGGCGAATTTCGCGAAGACCGTGGGGAACTCAGGTTCTTCCGCTCCCACCTCGGCGATGTGGTTGCGGTAGTTCAGCCCAATGCAGTACACCTTGGCGGGGGTTGGGATCAGTGCGGCATAGTCTGCCTCGCCTTCGGCGATCGAATCGCCTACCAGCGCCCGGGCGACGACTTCTTGCTGCGTTGCATTATCGAGGCGCAAGAATTTTTGAACGTTGGCGAGATTTTCCAGATAGTAAAGACGGCCCTCTTCGATGACGGCCGCTGTCGTTAGGCCCGGTTCGGTGGTCAGTCGCACGGTAGCTAGTTTCATGTTCCTATCTCACTACATCCGCACCGTCTTGGCTAGCCTGCTGAGGGGGCTAAATAGGCCAAAACGACACTCATATTCGGCCAAGTCAAGCAAAGGTTTATCAAAACGATACTAAGGGAGTGGCGCATCGCCACGTAAACTTGGGAGAAAAGCTGAGGCGAGGAACCTCCTCCGAGTCAGTGGTTGAAACGAAACTAAAGTGAAGCAGGTCTTAATGTGGGTGACTTTTTCGGCGAGCGATATCGCCAAATTCTATTCGCCTCTTGGCAGCATTTGTGGTTGGTAGCCCAGTGCCTAGTCCTGGCGACGATCATTGCCGTGCTGATCGCCGTATTGGTGTATCGCAGTAAATCTTTATCCGGAGTGGCCAACGGAATCAGCGCCATCGGGCTGACCATCCCATCTTTCGCACTGATCGGTCTGCTGATTGTGCCTTTCGGCTTCGGCGTCTTGCCGGCGGTGATCGTGGTGACATTCTTCGCCGCCCTTCCGATCCTGCGCAATGCCATTGTGGGGCTGAACAACATCGAACCCACCGTCGTCGAATCGGCGAAGGGCATCGGGATGAGCCGCATGAAAACGCTGATCTCCGTTGAACTGCCTATGGCCTGGCCGGTGATCCTCACCGGGGTCCGCATCTCGGCGCAGATGGTGATGGGCGTGGCGGCAGTGGTGTCCTACGCGCTGGGCCCAGGACTCGGCGGCTACATCTTCTCCGGCCTTTCCCGTCTAGGTGGCGCAAACTCCCTTGAATCCGTCATCACCGGCGTGGTCGGGGTCGTCATTCTGGCGCTCATTCTTGATTTGATCTTGCTCGGCATTGGCCGACTGACTACCCCGCGAGGTATCCGTGTCTGAAAATAAAGTCGAAACCAGTAACGAAAATAGCGTCACCGGGGCATCGATCATGCTTCAGGAGGTCACCAAGACCTACCCGGGCCAGAAGAAATCTGCGGTCGGTGGGCTCACCCTTGAGATCCCCGCCGGTTCGATCGTGATGTTTGTCGGCCCTTCGGGCTGCGGCAAAACTACCACGCTGAAAATGATCAACCGGTTGATCGAACCGACCTCCGGCGAGATCGTGATCAACGGCGAAGACGTCACCGACATGGATGGCGACGAGCTGCGTCGCCGCATCGGATATGTCATTCAGGCCGGAGGGCTGTTTCCGCATATGACCGTGGCGACAAATATCGCGATGGTGCCGAAGATGCTTGGCTGGTCCAAGGAGAAGATTGCCGCGCGCGTCGACGAGCTGCTGGAGTTGGTCTCACTGGACCCGGAGCTGTACCGCAACCGCTTCCCGAAGGAGCTCTCCGGGGGCCAGCAGCAACGCGTGGGCGTGGCCCGTGCACTGGCAGCAGACCCTCCGGTATTGCTGATGGACGAGCCCTTCGGTGCGGTCGACCCGATTACCCGTCAGCGTCTGCAAGATGAGCTGCTCAACATTCAGTCGGAAGTCCAGAAGACCATCGTTTGCGTGACCCACGACTTCGACGAAGCCGTGAAGCTGGGGGACTGGATCGCGATCTTCAATGAAGGCGCACAGCTGGAACAGTACGATTCCCCCGAGCGCATCCTGGCCAACCCCGCCAGCGAATTCGTGGAGAACTTCATTGGATCCGGTGCCGGCTTGAAGCAGTTGACGCTGACCCGCGTGCACGAGGTGGAACTGTCCGAAGCCATCACCACCACCGCCGGGAAGAACGCTTCCGAGGTGCTTTCGCAGCTGCAAGGCGCCGGACGGAAATATGCGGTGGTCCTGGATTCGCGCGGCCGCCCGTTGCGTCGGCTCACCCGGCGCCAACTCTCCCGTGCGGAGATTATCGATGGCACCTATGATCCGGATTTGCCGGTTGTCGGCGAGCAGGCGACCTTGAACGATGCGCTGGACACCATGCTGGTGGCAAGCACCGAATCTGCGTTGGTGACCGGGCGTCGCGATGTGCTTCGGGGCATCATCACGGTGCAGACGGTGATGGAAGCGATCTCTGCGAGCAACGCCAACCTGGACGATGACCACGATGCACCGGTAGGCCTGAACTCCGGCGCCATCAATGTGGCAGACATCCAGACGGACCGCGGTCAAACCGGCGGTGAATCTTCATGAATGCCGAAAAACGAGGGCTGATCTACCAGCTCCTTGGCATCGCCGCGGCCTTCGGCATCCTGGTGATCTGGTTGGTCACCGCGAACCTCACGGAAACCGAACGGCAGACGCTGGATCCGGCAACCATTTGGGGCTATACGCTGGATCACCTGAAAATCACGGTGATCTCAGCGGTGATCGTGCTGATCATTGCGATTCCGCTGGGCATCATCTTGACCCGTCCAGCGTTTCGCAAGGCGGCGCCCGGGGTGCGTGCCGTCGCCAACTTCGGCCAGGCGGCCCCGGCCATCGGCGTGGTCGTGCTGTTGGCCTTCTGGCTTGGATTCGGTCCGAATACGGCCATCGTGTCCTTGGTGATCTATGCGATCCTCCCGGTCCTTTCAAACACCATTGTGGGCTTGCAACAGGTCGATGAACGACTGGTGGAAGCCGGGCGCGGCATTGGCATGAGCCAGATGGCGGTCTTGTTCAAGGTCGAGCTTCCACTCGCGGTCCCGGTGATGCTCTCCGGCATCCGCACCGCCTTGGTGCTGCTGGTAGGAACCGCCACCTTGGCCACCTTCATTAACGGTGGCGGATTGGGAATTCTGATTACCACCGGGGTGAACCTGAATCTGAACGTGGTGCTGATTGCAGGTTCGCTGCTGGTGGCCTTGCTGGCATTGACCATCGACTGGCTTGGACGAGTCGTGGAACAGGTCGCCCGACCGAAAGGACTCTCATGAATCGGAAATTGAAACTTGGAGCCCTATCCTTCGCGGCCCTTTTAGGCCTGACAGGCTGCGGGCTGAGCCCCTCCACCGGCACGGTGCCCGATGCCAGCCCGGGAATCATTGAAGAAATTCCAGATCTGGCCGATGACGCCAAGGTCACCGTCACCTCGAAGGCATTCACCGAGCAATTGATCTTGGGAAAAATCTCGGTGATTGCCTTGGATGTTGCCGGTTATGACGTCACGGATCTGACAAATGTGCCCGGATCCCAACCGGCACGCGAGCTGTTGCTCTCCGGGGACGCCAGCGCCTTGTGGGAATACACGGGTACCGCATGGCTGACCTATCTGGGCTATGAAGAACCGGTAGCCGGTGCCGAAGAGCAGTGGGAAGCGGTGCGCGAGGAAGATGTGGCCAACGGCATCGTCTGGGGAGAACCGGCGCCGCTGAACAACACCTACGCCATGGCCATGAACCGGAAAGTTGCTGATCGCTTGGGCATCACCAAGCTTTCGGAAATGTCCAAACTTGATTCGGAAGAGCTGACCTTCTGTGTCGACCCGGAGTTCAACTCGCGCCGTGATGGGTTGACCCCGATGCTCGAGCACTACGGGATCGACCGCGGCAGCCAAGTCAAGGAAGAGAACATCGGTTTGTACGACGTGGGCGCCATCTACCAGGCAACCGCCGAGGGCGCTTGCAACTTCGGTGAGGTGTTCACAACTGACGGTCGCATCAGGGCGCTAGATCTTACGGTGCTGGAAGACGACAAGCAGTACTTCCCGAGCTATAACGCGGCCCCAGCGTTCAACGCCGAATTCTTGCACGAAAATCCCGGGGTCAAAGACGTGATGGCGCAGATTGCGCCAATGTTGACCGATGAGGTGCTGCTGGAACTGAACTACCAGGTGGATGTTGAGGGGCGCGAGCCCGCCGATGTCGCCTATGAATGGATGCTGAACGAAGGTCTTATTAGCGCACCTTAGTGAAGCAACCGACGTGATGGCCGTTCCAAGGATAGGTTCCTTGGAACGGCCATTTGCGGTTAATGACCCAGGCAAAACTTGCGCAGTGTTCACCCGCAGTTGGTTCGCCCGGTGGCCTTGCGCCGAGATACTGGATTAGTTAGCGTCCGGGGGCGCAAGATAGTTGTGTCGGTCCGGATGGTTTCTAGGAACCGTCGCGGGTACCGAACTTGCCGTCGACTTCGTCGGCAGACTTGGTGGCTTCGGCGGTAGTGGGGGACTCTTCCTGCCAGATCTCTTCCAGATCCGCGGCTAGTTCGGCTTCCTGCGCTTTTTTATTAGGTGCGTTCGGATCACTGGTCATGCGCCCAGTCTAGCCAGAATTACTGGGATCGGAGAGGGCTGAGTAGAAAAATTTTTGGAAATTAAATTACTAGTCAGAGCTGAAATGGCCCACCTGCTTTGAAATCGAGGAAAAGTTTATTGCGCGACATGGTTGACGCTTCAACTTAAATAGTGCAATACTGGTACCAGCAAAACAAATTGAAACGTCAACTACAGTGTTGGCGATGACGACAAGGAACTGAAAATGACTGTATCTGCAACTTCACCACTGACCGTCGGCGCCTGGACCCTGGACGCTTCGCACTCGGAAATCGGATTCTCGGTTCGCCACGCAGGTGTTTCCAAAGTTCGCGGCAGCTTCCAGGATTTCGAGGCAACCTTGAACGTTGGCCAGAGCCTGGAAGAGTCCTCGATCGAAGCTACCGTTCAGATCGCTTCGGTCAACACCAAGGATGCAAACCGTGACGGTCACCTGACAAGCACGGACTTCTTCAATGCCGAGGAATTCCCGGTTATGACCTTCAAGTCCACCGGCACCAAGGGCGACGCTGAGGACTTCGTTCTCGTTGGCGACCTGACCATCCGCGGCGTCACCAAGCAGGTTGAGTTCGCAGCTGAGCTCGGCGGCCAGGTGGTTGACGCCTTCGGCGCAACCCGTGCAGGCTTCTTCGCCTCCACCACCATCTCCCGCAAGGAATTCGGCATTACCTGGAACGCGGCTCTCGAAGCAGGCGGCGTTCTGGTCAGCGACAAGGTCAAGATCGAAATCGACGCTTCTTTCGTCCTGCCAACCGCAGAGTAAGCTCCCGAAGCCATCTATGGGGGATGGCGAAGGGCCGATACAGGCAGAGACCTGGCGATGCGCGAAAGCGCATCGCCAGGTCTCTGTCGTTAAACGTGCTAGGCGGAGGGCACGCAGAGATTACGAGAATTCGGAGTACATGGCATCGGTTCCGGCAAAGGTGACCGCCATGACGATCATCAAAATTATGTAGAGCAACCCGATAATTCCGAATATGGTCCCGATCCAGCCAGTCACCTTGCCGACCGTGGCGTCGGTGTTGAATTCCCGTTCGGCCCTTTTGGCCTTCGAAATGGCGATTGGCCCCAAGATGATGCCTACGACGAATAGCGAAATGATGCCCAAGATCATCGATGTCTGCGCCAACTGGGAACCTTGGGCATGCTGCTGCGGATAAGCGTATCCGGGGTAGCCCGGTGCTGCACCAAATTGCTGGTTCTGGCCAGGGGTCTGGTACGGGTACTGCGGCTGCTGGCCGGGATTTCCTGAGGTGTAGGGATTATTCGGTTCGTTGTTCGGGGTGCTCATGAGGGGTCCTTATTTATTTGAGAGAAAATGATTATCGTGTTTCTGCAGTCTTCACTGCTCTGGCATGCCTGAGCCGTAAATCGAGAACGGAAGTATGAAGAGGACCAAGAGGAAGTATCCTACGACCGCTAGCAGCTGCAACGCTCCCAGGATCAAGCCGATCATCCCGGTGACTTTACCGACGGTAGCTTGAACGCCGTAGGCGCGTTCGGCTTCGTTTCCTTTGATGATGGCGATCGGGCCGAGGATCACGCCCACGACAAAAAGCGAGAGAATCCCGAGAATCATTGAAGTTTGCGACAAGGCAACGCCAGGATGCGGCGGCGGGTAGTGTCCGTTGAACTGGGTAGCAGGATCTTGGTAACTGGGCTGCGGCCCATACTGCGGCTGTGACATTTTGCCTCTGCCTCCTATGTAGTGCACTTCTAATGCTAAGCCCGCGTCATGCATTAACACACTCTGGTGGCGAATTTCTATACTTAGAGATCATGACTTGGGCTTCGTTCTTGGCATACCTCGGCGTATGCGTAATGGTCACTCTCTCACCAGGGCCAGATACCTTCTTGGTCCTTCGCTTTTCGCTGGTACGCCAGCTCCACGGTGTCGTCGCGGCTCTCGGCATGGTGACAGCCATTTTCGCCTGGGCCACGCTGGCTGGTGCGGGTGCCGCATCGTTGATGCAGCGCTACCCCGTCATCGAATCGATCATTGCAATGCTTGGCGGTCTGTACCTGATGTACTTGGGGCTATCCGGGTTCCTGAAATCTCGCGCCGTCGCCAAAGCCGATAGCGCCATTGCGCGCACCGAAACGCGAGCCGGGGCTCGGATGCGGGGTCAAACCTTGCGCCGATCTTTTGTTGCTGGTGTGCTTTCGGCAGCGCTGAATCCGAAATTAGGATTGTTGTTTCTGGCGATGATGCCAAGCTTTATCCCCAAGGAATCGAGTACCCTGCTGTGGGGAATGGGCTTGGGCGCAATCTTTGCGGCGGTTGGATTTCTTTATCTATTGATATTGAGCGCAGTGGCATCCAAGGCGATGCAGTGGTTCAAGAAGCCAGAGATCACTCTTCGCTTGGAATGGACGGCCTGTGCAGCGCTTTTCCTTATGGGCATTGGAGTGCTGCTGAGCGCTTTCCTTTAGGCGAGCTGCCTTGCTAGCCAGCGGGCATGCAGCCAGGTCGCTGCGACAACCAAGACGATACTGAGCCAAAAGCCGATACCGAATATGCGCGAAAAGTTTCCCTGCTCAGCAAGGTCAGCCGTGAGGTAGGTAGCCGCCGAGGCCCCGAAAAACAGCGAGAACACAAACAGCGAAACAGTTGTGGCCCGCGCTTGCGGTGCTACTTCGGTGGCCCAACCTTGCATGGACGAATGCATGACCGCGTTGGCTACCCCGAGCAGGAACGCGGTACAGGTGAAAGCCGCAGGCGACGGAGCAAAAGCCGAAGGCGCAAAGCTCGCCCAAAGGACTACGCCACCGATGCCGATGAGCCACGTACGGGAAAACCGCGACACGAGCAAGCGCATGAGCCGCGCACCGAAAATCACTCCACCCGCGAATCCGCAACCAAGCAGGCCCGAGATCCAAATGCCGACGCCAGCATCTTGCAAGGCGGGAACTACATAGGCAAGCATCCCCATCAACAGCCCACCTTCGAGGAATACCGCCGCGTACAGGAGCAAATTCTCTGCGCCGAAGGCCGCCTTGAAGTTCCGAGCCGTGGCTTCCCGAAGCGGTTCGGCCACCCGGCGTAGGGTTGCCAGCGCCGCTATCGCGCCTAGGGCCGGAAGAAGAAACACCAGGCGCCAATCCACGAACGTGGCAAGGGCCCCAGCCACAAGCGTGGCCAAGGTAGTTCCCAACGAAGAATAAATTTGCAGATCTGACAGACCACGGGCCTTAGCCAAGCCAACTCGAGTATCACCGAGCAGGGTCAGCAGGGTCGGATACAGCGCACCAAACATGAAACCCGTAAATGACCGGGCGATCAATAGGGGGAAGAACTCGGTGAATACGCTGCTCGCAATCGCGCCAAGCACCACTCCGAACAGCGCGCACCGCAACACGGTTAGTCGACCAAGCCTATCGCTGGCCAAGCCCCACAGCGGTTGTCCCAAGGCGTAAAGCAGGGAATACCCCGCCACGAGTTCGACGGCTTGAGACAGCGTAAGCGCAGTCGCCAATGATAGTGCCAGAAACATTGGCGGGGTGGCATAACGATCGAAAAATGACAGGAACCCAACGAAGCGCAGGGCAGAGTCGGGCACCTGCTTGGTTGCTGCGGCCGGTGGTTTGCTCAAAGCTTTTTCCTATCTTCAACCCAATACCTATAACCACCCTATGTAACCAGAGATGCGCCGTACTGTTCGCGGGTATGACCTAGTGCGGCTGGACAGCTAAGCGAAGTCCCGGAACTAGGCGTCGAGCATTCTCTGCCCGGTGCTGAGCCCGGGCAGGGATCCATGGAGCCGCACCGGTGAGTACTCGCCGGAGGTGGGGTGTCGAACTGAATCGCGATCCGGTACCGCTGGCCGTCCGGAGTATCGCTGTCGCCGGAAGTAGCGCTCGAACTATTTGTGAACTTTAGTGGTTATTAATGTTCTTTTGTGTATACACTAATTAGGAATCAACGTTCAGACGTAGAATCCGGCTCCGCTTCGTGTGGTCTTCACACGGCCGGGGGCGCCGAATTCAAGAATTCCGAAAGGTCACTACATATGACGACTCCAGTCCAGGGAAAATCCACCAACGCCGCAGATGTGATCGTCGTCGGTGGAGGCAATGCAGCCCTCACCGCCGCACACGCCGCGGTCACGCGCGGCCGCAAGGTCCTGCTGTTGGAAAAAGCTCCGAAGGATCAGTTCGGCGGAAACAGCTACTACACCGCCGGCGCCACCCGCATCGCGCACAACGGTCTGGAAGACCTGCAGGATTTCATCGAATTCGACGAGCGCCACCAGCTCTCCGAGGTGCCGCCCTACACCGCGGAAGACTACGCAGGGGACATGGCGAAGGTCACCGAGGGGCGCAACGACAAGGAATTGACCGAGGTTCTGGTCACCGAAGCGGCACCGGGCTTGCGTTGGCTGAAGTCCCTGGGGCTGAAGTACCGCCTCATGTACGAGCGCCAGGCTTACTCCCGCGAAGATGGCACCTTCCTCTTCTGGGGCGGGCTGCATGTCGGGAACGTGGACGGCGGAGAAGGCCTGATGAAGGACCACCTTGCGGTGGCCGAGAAGCTGGGCACCGAGGTCCGCTTCGAGCAGGATGTCTTCGCGCTGATCGTTGAAGACGGCACGGTCAAGGGTGTCAAGGTCCGCCAGAGCGACGGCAGCGTGCAGGAACTGCGCGCCGAGTCGGTCGTGCTGGGAGCCGGTGGCTTCGAAGCCAGCCCTGAGCTGCGCAAGGAGCACTTGGGGGAGGGGTGGGAGAACGCGAAGGTCCGCGGCACCCCCTACAACCACGGTGCGATGATCCAGGCCGGACTGGAGATCGGCATTGCCAAGGGCGGAGACTGGAGCACCTGCCACTCGGTGCAGTGGGACGCATTCACCGCGCAGAACGAATCGAACCGTGAACTGACCAACCGCCTGACCCGCCAGTCCTACCCGTTGGGAATCATCGTCAACAACCGTGGCGAGCGCTTCCTCGACGAAGGGGCGGACTTCCGCAATCTGACCTACGCCAAGTACGGCCGCGAAATCTTGAAGCAGCCGGATTCGGTCGCCTACCAGATCTTCGACGCAAATTTGCGTCCGATGCTGCGTAGCGAAGAATACGAGATGCCAGGTATCTCCGAAGTCGTTGCCGATACCATCGAGGAGCTGGCCGCAAAGATCAATGTGGACCCCGCTTCGCTGACCAAGACCATCACCGAATTCAACGGCGCCATCGACACCAGCACCCCCTTCGACCCCAATGTGCTGGACGGCCGCGCCTCGAAGGTCAGCCCGGTCAAGAGCAACTGGGCCACCCCGTTGGCCACCGGCCCGTTCTACGCTTACCCGGTAACCTGCGGCATCACCTTCACCTTCGGCGGGCTGAAGGGGGACACCGAAGGCCGCGCGCTGAACGAGGAAGGCCAGCCGGTACCGGGCCTGTTCGTCTGCGGCGAGATGCTCGGTGGACTGTTCTCGGCCAACTACCCAGGTGGTTCGGGTCTTGCCGCCGGTGTCGTGTTTGGCCGCCGAGCCGGTAATCTGGCTTAAGGCATAGTGCAGTTCTCTCGCACGCGGCACCGCGTGCGAGAGAACTGCAGATCAATACTGTTGAACGCAGAATGGCGGGGCATGGCGAAGATCGATTCGGAAACGATTCACGCGCAGTTGAAGGAAGACCTGCTGCGCGGTGCCTTCGCGCCCGGAGATCCGTTGCGTGAGGTCGCGCTGGCCGAACGCTTCGGTGTCTCGCGCACCCCGGTGCGCGAAGCGCTCACCAGGTTGCTGCATGAGGGACTGCTCGAACGCCGCGCCCGCGGATTGTTCGTGCGCGAAATCGACCCGGAGCAGATCATGCAGGTTTACGACCTGCGCATCATGCTCGAAGGCCAAGCCGCTGCGGAGGCCGCGCGGAGTCGGACCGACCCGGACCTGGTCAGGCTCGAAGCGCTCGTTGAACGAGATCGGGCACTGGTCGATCCCGATGATTCAACGCGTTTGCTGACAAATATCGAGTTCCACCGCTCGCTTTGGCGTGCCGCGCACAATCCGGTGCTCGAAGACCTGTTGGAGCGCTTGGCAACGCATCAACTGCACGCCCCAACCTCGACGCTGTCGGTGGGATCCCGCTGGGCCGAATCCCTCGATGAGCACCAGCGCATCGTGGAGCTGATTAGTGAGCGCCGTGCCGACCAAGCGCAGGAGCAAGTCCGGACGCATATGTCGACGGCGAAGTCGATGCGCTTGAAAATGTTCTCCCACCTCTAAATCATTCACCCAAAATCTCGCCACTGGCGGGAGTCTTGGCGCTAATGCCCCGCCATGACAGCACTGGCGAGGAAACCGTTGACTCTCCCATGGCGCAACGCGACCGTTCGAGCAGCAAGATGCTGCGCGTTCTGATAACGGCTGGTCGAGCAATAGCACCGACTTGCAGGAAGTGCATTCCGCGGACCTGGTTGCCGGGCAGGAGAATGCTTCGCTATCCCCTGCCGAGCAACCCAAAGAAGTTGCAGCGACGGCAAAAGCTGGCAGGGCCGATTAATAGAATCGTGGCCGGATCCCCTTGGGATTTCAGGAACGGGATCCGGCCGCGATGGCTTTAATGAGTGTTTTTGCTACAGCCCGCGCACCAGCAGCACGTCCAGGGTGCGTGGTCCGTGCACGCCTTCCACCCGCTCCAGCTCGATATCGCTGGTAGCCGACGGGCCAGAGATCCAGGTCAACGGGCGGGTGATGGTCAGCCGGGGCATTGCTTCGGGAAGCAGCTGCACGATGCTGGACACCGGAACGATGCACAGGTGATGGTCCGGGACCAGTGAAATCGCGCGGCGCCCCTGGTTTGGTTCACCGTCGAGGATGATGGTTCCGGACTCGGCGATGGTGACTTGCGAGGAGGTCACCACGGCGCTGGTCTCATCCAGTTCGGCAACCGTAAGCCGTGACCCTGGGGCATCGGCAATCTGGGCGACACCCTGCGGCAGGTCAGCCAGCCACCGCTGATCCAGCCCATGCGGGAAGACCACCGAATTAGCGTCCTTCAGTTTCGCGGCGACAAGCTCGGGAATCTGCGCGTTGTCGATGACCTCTACTCCCGCCTTGTAATCGACCAGCCGGTCCACCAGCATTTCGATGAGCTCTTCCTCGGACATCTGCGAGGAGGTGCGGTACTCGCGGGGAGTTTCCTCGGCCACCGGCGCATCTGACAGCGCCGAACGGATGCGGCCTAGGATTTCTTCTTTGGCGCTCACTTGGACTCCTTTTCGTCGCTCCACCAGTCGCGGAAGGACTTGTTTGGCGGGGCGGGGATATCGCGGCTCTGCGTCCAGCCGGCCGCGATGCCCGGAAGCTTTTTGATCTTCTTATCCTTGCCGGCCATCAGGCGGCCCAGCGGCAGAGCCTTTTCAAGCAGGCCCAGGTTCTTGCCCTTGCCCAGTGCCCAGGAACCGCCCTTCATCATCAGGTCCATTTGGGTTGGGATCTTATGCGTCTCGCGTTTGGCATCCACGTCTTCGCCGCGCAGGTGCACGAGGATCTCGGGGATATTGATCTTCACCGGGCACGCGTCGTAGCAGGCGCCGCACAGCGAGGAGGCATAGGGCAGCGAACCGTTGTCCTCTGCCTCGATGCCGGTCATCAGCGGGGACAGGATCGCGCCAATCGGGCCGGGGTAGGTCGAACCGTAGGCGTGGCCGCCGGTGCGCTCGTACACCGGGCACACATTCATGCAGGCCGAGCAGCGGATGCAGTTCAAGGCGGTGCGGCCAAAGCGGTCCGACAGGGCGCGGGTGCGACCGTTATCCAGCAGCACGATGTGCACATCTTGCGGTCCGTCGTCGGCGCTGGCACCTGTCCACAGCGAGGTGTACGGGTTCATGCGCTCGCCAGTGGAGGAGCGCGGAAGCAACTGCATGAAGACTTCGAGGTCCTCCCACTTTGGCAGGACCTTCTCGATGCCCATGACGGTAATCAGGGTTTCCGGAAGGGTCAGGCACATGCGGCCGTTGCCCTCGGATTCCACGACGCCCAGGGTGCCGGTATCTGCCAGGGCGAAGTTCGCACCGGAGATCGCGACCTTGGCGGCCAGGAATTTCTTGCGCAGATGCGAACGGGCTGCCTCGGCCAGTTTGGCCGGCTCATCGGTGAGCTCCGGGTCCACCGAAGGCATTTCCTTCAAGAAGATATCTCGCACCTCGGTGCGGTTCTTGTGGATTGCCGGAACCAGAATATGGCTTGGCTTGTCGTTGCCCAGCTGAACAATGAGTTCGGCGAGGTCGGTTTCGAAGGCCTCGATGCCTTGAGTTTCAAGGTACTCGTTCAAACCGATTTCCTGGGTGGCCATGGACTTGACCTTGACCACCTCGGTGGAGCCGGTCTCCTTGACCAGCTCGGTGACGATCTTATTGGCCTCGGTGGCATCCCGTGCCCAGTGCACGGTGCCACCACGGGCGGTGAAGTTCTTCTCGAACTGGAGCAGCAGCTCTTCGACATTTGCCATCGCGTTGTTCTTGATGGCCGAGCCGGCATCGCGCAGTTCTTCCCAGTCGGGAAGTTCACCGACAACCTTCACCCGCTTGTCGCGAATGGTGTGGGTGGCATGGCGCAGGTTCTTGCGCATCTGGGTGTTGCCCAGCTCGCGGTGCGCGGCCTGGGGGAATGGCTCCTCTTCGAAAAGGTTGCCATGTCCCGCGGCTGGCATGCCGAGGAATACCTGAGTCACAGTGTCACCGTCTCTTCCATGGTGCTGGCCAGAATATCGGCCAGGTGCAGGGTCTTTGGTTTAGCCCCGGTGCGTGAGAGGCCGCCTCCGATGTGCATCAGGCAGGAGGCATCGCCCCCGGCGCAGGCCGAAGCACCGGTGGAGCAGATGTTCTTCATCTTGTCTTCGAGCATGGCCGTGGAAACGTCGGCGTTCTTCAACGAGAAGGTGCCGCCGAATCCGCAGCACTGATCCGCCTCGGGAAGCTCCTCGACGGTAATGCCTCCCACGGTTTTCAGCAGGTCCAGCTGGCGGTCGCCAAGCCCCAGCGAGCGCTTGCCGTGGCAAGAAGGGTGATAGGTGATGGTATCCGGGAAATAGCTGCCCAGCTGGTCGGCGGCATTGCTCACGCCGAGCACGTCAACCAGGAGCTGTGAAAGTTCGTAGGTGCGCTTGCCGACGGCAATCGCACGTTCCTTTAACTCGGGCTTGCCGAGCCGCTCTGCCAGATACGGGTGCTGGTGCTTAACAGAGGCAACGCAGGAGCCCGAGGGAGCTACCGCGACGTCGTAGTCGTCGGTGTCAAAGGCATTAATGTGGTTTTCGACCACGGGCAGGGCTTCAGGCATGTATCCGGAGTTGATGTGCATTTGCCCACAGCAGGCCTGGGCCTTGGGGAAAATGACTTCATGGCCCAAGCGTTCCAGGATTTTGACGGTCGACTTGGCGGTTTCGGGGTACATGGCATCCACGATGCATGTGGCAAAGAGAGCAATCCGCATAGTAAATAACTCTTTCAAAGTGTGGTCTGACCATACTATGTGTTCATCTTTGGATAAGTCAAGATTTGTTGTGATCGTACTCACCTTGTAATCTAGGTGGTCGGACCACGTATGGTCAGACCAACTTCGAGTAAGGACGCCCACACCGTGTTTACACCCTCCACAGATCCAGTTGCGGGAAGTGTAGCGATCTCTGCACTTGTTGCCTTGATCCCTCTTCTCACCTTCTTTGTTTTGCTGGCAGTAATCAAGACCAAAGCGCATATAGCCGGCCTTGGCTCGCTGGCAGTGGCCATCATCATCGCGATCTTCGGTTGGCATATGCCAGTTGGCATGGCATTGAACTCCGGGGTGATGGGCATGGTCTTCGGCGCCTTCCCGATCGTCTGGATCGTGGTGATGGCCATCTTCCTCTACCAGGTGACGGTGAAGTCCGGACGCTTCGAGGATCTGCGCCGCGTCTTTGACGTGATCGGTGGTGGCGACGTGCGTATCCAGGCCGTGCTGATCGCCTTCTGCTTCGGTGGCCTGCTCGAAGCGCTGGCAGGTTTCGGCGCACCGGTGGCAATTACCGCAACCATGCTGCTGGCTCTGGGTCTGGCTCCTTTGCGTGCGGCTTGCGCCGTCCTGATCGCCAACACCGCCCCGGTTGCCTTCGGCGCAGTGGCCATCCCGATCACCACCGCCGGTGCCCTGACCGGAATCCCGGCCACCGAGATCGGTGCGGTTGTGGGCCACCAGTCACCCCTGCTGGCGCTCTTTGTTCCGTCGATTCTGGTGCTGGTTATCGACGGCTGGCGCGGTATGCGCCAGACCCTTCCGGCGACCCTGACCATCGGCATTTCCTTCGGTGTGGCCCAGTGGCTCTGCTCGACCTACTTCTCCTACGAGCTGACCGATATCGTGGCCTCGCTCGTTGGCCTGGCCGCCGCAGTGATTCTGCTTCGCTTCTGGACTCCAAAGGGTGCCGACGAAGCGCGTGCGCGAGTGCTGACCGCGGAGGCTGCTGCCGAGCCGGTGGAGCACAACAAGAAGCTGCACGCCAACAACACCTGGATGGCCTTGTTCCCGTACCTGCTGGTGATCGTGATCTTCGGTATTGCCAAACTGTGGAAGCTGGGCGTTGACATTCCCGCGTGGCTGGCCAGCACCGATATCAAGTTCGGCTGGCCAGGACTGCATGGCAGCGTGGTCGATGCAGCGGGCGAGGCCGTACCCTCCACTATCTACAATTTCTCCTGGCTGTCCTCCCCGGGCACCCTGCTCTTGATCACCGGTGTGATCGTTGCATTCGTCTACTCGCGCAACACCGGCAACGGCAAGTACGCCATGACCTTCGGCGAAGGCATGGCAGAAGTTGGCAAGACTATCTACAACATGCGTTATGCGGCGCTGACGATCCTCTCGGTGCTGGGCCTGGCCTATGTGATGAACCTGTCCGGTCAGACCATCACCGTGGGCACCTGGCTCGCCGGTGCCGGTGGCGCCTTCGCTTTCCTTTCCCCAATCCTGGGCTGGATCGGTACCGCCGTGACCGGTTCGGATACCTCCGCCAACGCACTGTTCGCCAAGCTGCAGCAGACCGCCGGCGTCAACGCTGGCATCGACCCAACCCTGCTGGTTGCAGCGAACACCTCCGGTGGCGTGGTCGGCAAGCTCATCTCCCCGCAGAACCTGGCAATTGCCGCCACCGCGGTGAAGATGGAAGGCCAGGAATCGGTGATTCTCAAGAAGGTTGCCGGCTGGTCCGTAGGCATGCTGCTGGTACTGTGTACCCTGGTTTACCTCCAGTCCACGCCGATTTTGTCGTGGATGCTTCCGTAATCTAGTTCAAGGCTAAAATGGTCTTCTGATGTCTATTACTCCAGCCCCGCGTGCGTATCAAGTCGTCCTTGAGTCAATCGAGGCAGACCTCCGTTCCGGAAAACTCGCCATTGGGGACCAGCTCCCCGGCGAGCGTGCGCTCGCGGAGCAGCATCAGATTTCCAGAGCATCGGTTCGCGATGCCATCCGCGTTCTGGATGTGCTGGGCCTGGTCAGAACCTCGACGGGTTCCGGCCCGAACTCCGGCGCGGTTATCATCTCGAACCCGTCCGCGGGTATTTCCCAAGCTCTGCGCATGCACTTGGCAGCGAAGGGCATCAACGTTCGCGAAATAGTTGAATCCCGAATCTTGATGGAAACCTGGGCTGCCCAGATGAATCCGCGAAATCAGGCGCATGCCCAACAGGTCATTGACCGCACCGCGGTGCTGATCATGCGCATGGATGACCCGCAGCTTTCCCGCGACGCATTCCACCGGATCGATGCCGAATTCCACGTGTTGCTGGCCTCCATGGCGGGTAACTCGGTGGTGGAAACCATGATGGAATCTTTGCGAAACTCGATTAGCCAGTACGTCTCCGAATCAATTCCCGATGATGAGTCCTGGCAGCCGATCGTGCGGGTGCTCCGCCGACAGCACAAGGCCATTCACCACGCTTTCGCCACCAACCAGCGCGAACGTGCAGCGCAGCTGCTGGAAGAGCACATCACCTGGTTCTATTCGCAGACACGCTAAGGCACAAGGAATACCCCGGTAGCTAGCCCGCAAGTGGGAAAGCTACCGGGGTTACTAGTCTCCAGCGCAGGCATGCACTTTTTGATAAGTTCTCTGGCTTGTCGAGGTAAGAATGATTGGCACGACATAAAGCCCTGCGGAACTCGGCTATGCATCAGCTGGCCTAGGCACGAAGAATTTTGTCGGGCAAGCAAATAGACTTGAGGTACCGCTTCCCTCGGACCTGAGCCGCAACGAATGGTGGACATGGAATATACGCTGTCTTTTCCCGAGCTGAACCGTTACTTCGCTGCCCGAACGATGATGGAGGGCAGCCTCATCCATTCGTCGGGCGAGGTGAACCCGTACCGCTGGGTGCAGACCGGCGGGATGAGTCGTGTCCACGCCGACGTGGCCGACGCCGATGCGTTCATCCAGCTGGAACTGAATAATGGAAAAGTCCACTATGCTTTTAACTGCTCGGCCAAAGAACCAGCGGGACCATGCAAGCACATCGCCGCGCTGGGTCTGTACCTAACGCGTAACCCGGATGAGGAACTGACGGTCAACGATGACTCCAGCCTCGACGCCCACGACGGGTCGAGTCCGCGGCCGATTCCGCACTGGCAGCGATCCTTGCAAGCACTCTTGCCCGTGGCGGAACCCGAGGCCGATATCGTCGAACTGGGCATGCTGGTCTCGGTGGTTCATGAACGATATCGGCATGCTGAGTCCTATGACATCAAAGTGCGCCCGGCCCAACCGGGAAGCCGCTCGCCCTGGGTGCAAAGCGGCGTCTCATGGTCGAATCTGCAAAATGACAAGCGTTTCGATGAGACGCAACGCAAGGCAATGATGGAGTTGCACGGGCTGACGCTGCGACAGGGCGAAGCCTACTATTACAATCATTGGGGCAACGATTGGGTAACCCTCAACGCCCTGCCGGGTGAAGAGCTGGCGCACTGCCTGAAGAACATCCGCGATTCGGGTGTCGCGATCGTGGCCGCAAAGACGAAGGAACCCATCAACTTCCCGCAAGCGCCTGCCACGGGTTTTGTTGATTTTACGGAAGGTCCCGCCGGGCTCACCCTGGATCCCAAGATTTCGGCTCCAGAGGGATTCCCGAAATCCATGATCGCGCTGGGCAGGCCACCGGCCGCGGCCGTGTTCTCTGACGGGGCACCGGATAAGGGCGGCTCCTTGCATCTTGCCTGCTTCGAACCGGCGATTACCAACGAGCTCATAGATCTTATCCGCAATGGTCCGTTGGAAATTCCGGCGGATCAGATAGCCGAATTCAACCAATCGTTCTTGTCCCGGGTGCGTCTCGTTGCGCCGCTGAGCAGTACCGATGGAAGCTTTGACGTACCGGAACCGGCGCGGCCAATGCTGCGGCTTGAACTGCGGCATTCGCGCAACGAACTGACCGGAGAGTTCTCCTGGCAGTATGCCGATGCGGGGGTGCGCCAGCGGAAGACCGAACGGCTGATCGTCCGCAGCATCCTCGACAAGGTCGGGTCCGAGCACCCCTTGGTGCAGATGAACACGGGAAGCTTCGCGCCACTGAGCCTGGACACTAGCGCGAGCATCGATTTTGTGCTTGATACCTTGCCATTGCTGCGTGAACACCCCGATGTGCACGTCGATGAGCAGACCGCAGTGCCTGACTATCGAGTCGCCGAGGGGCAAGCTGTGGTACGCATCGGGGCCGGCGAATCGAGCACTGATTGGTTCGACCTAGACGTCGATATCAAGCTCGCCGACCAGGACATTCCCTTCGTCGAGCTGTTCAGCGCGCTCAGCGCCGGGGATGACTACCTGGTGCTGGAAGACGCGCGGGTGGTTCCCATCGACGGCGAGGAGTTCCATATCTTGCGCCAGCTCATTGCGGAAGCCGGTGAACTGGCGCAAAGCACATCCTCGGGAGTGCGAATGCACCGGTTGAGCATTGACTGGTGGCAAGAGCTGGTAGCGCTGGGCATTATCGAAGCTCAGGAAAATGAGTGGCTCACCGCGATGGCGAAGCTGACCGGGATGGATGGTCCGGAACCGGTTCAGGTCACCGAAACCTTTACCGCCACCTTGCGCGACTATCAGCAGCAAGGGCTCAACTGGTTGGACTTTTTGCGCCGCCATCAGTTGGGTGGTGTGCTCGCGGACGATATGGGACTGGGCAAGACGGTTCAGTTGCTCGCCGCACTGGACAAAGCCCGTCACGAGGATCCGGACGCCAAATATCTGGTGGTCGCGCCTACCTCGGTGGTAGGCAACTGGGCGAGCGAGGCGGCCAAATTCACGCCGCAGCTTCGCGCCACGGCGCTGGGCGAGACAAGCACCAAGCGCCGTTCTAGCGTGGCAGAGGCAATCGGCGATGCACAGCTGGTGATCACCAGCTACGCAATTTTCCGTCTGGATTTCGAGCACTTTGAAGCGATGGGCTTCTCGGTGTTGATTCTGGACGAAGCGCAAATGGTCAAGAACCACGCTTCCAAGGGATATAAGCAGGTTCGCCAGATTCAAGTGCCGTGCAAGTTCGTGGTCACCGGCACTCCGGTGGAAAACAACCTCTTGGAACTCTGGGCGCTGACTTCGTTAGCCGCCCCCGGCCTGCTCGGTGGGCTCAAGGCCTTCAAGGACAACTATTCCAAGCCCATCGCTTCGGGGGATGGCTCGCGAATGCAACGGCTGAAGAGCAGGTTGCGTCCCTTTGTCCTGCGCAGGACCAAGGAGCAGGTGGCCAAGGACCTTCCGGCGAAGACCGAACAGGTCATTTACGTGGACCTGGAACCGACGCACCGCAAAGCCTACGACCGGCGCTTCCAGCGTGTTCGCCAAGAGGTGCTGGGTCTGGTGCAAGACGTGGATTCCAACCGGTTCAAGATATTGCAGTCGCTGACCTTGCTTCGCCAGCTTGCCTTGGATCCCTCGCTTGTCGATGAAGGGACCGGACCAAGCGCGAAACTTGAACTGCTGCATTCGCTGCTGGAAGATGCGGTGGCCGAAGGCCATAAGATCTTGGTTTTTAGCCAGTTCACCTCGTTCTTGTCCAAGGCGCGCGGTGTTGCCCTGCACCTTGGCTTTGAAACCGGCTATCTGGACGGAAGCACCAGCGGGGCAAAGCGCCGAGAGCTAATCGATGATTTTGGGCTCGGCAAATTCCCGGTCTTCTTCATTTCGCTCAAGTCCGGAGGGTTCGGCATTAACCTCACCGCAGCGGACTACTGCATTTTGCTGGATCCGTGGTGGAATCCCGCGGCCGAAGCCCAGGCTATCGACAGGGCGCACCGCATCGGTCAGGATAAGCCGGTGTATGTGTACCGGTTGGTTGCGAAGGACACCATCGAAGACAAGGTCCTGGCTTTGCAGGCAAGGAAGACCCAGCTCTTCAACGATGTGCTGGGGGATTCGGACCAAATGGCGGCGGCTGCATCCCTGAATACCGAGGATTTCCTGGCGCTTCTCGAATAACCGGGATTATTGGGGATCTTCGATTTCCTCATTCATACGGTGCAGCAGGTCGGCGAAACGACGCACATCCGTCTCGTCCCATTCGGACAAGCGGCGGTGTAGCCGCTCGCGCAGGGTATTCCCGCTGACCTTCCAAGCCTCGCGCGCTTTTCCGGTGACCGAAACCAGCTGGGCTCGGCCATCGTTTGGATCCGAAGTACGCGTAATGAGCCCCATGGTCTCAAGCTGCTTGACCATCCGAGAAATGGTGGCCTTGTCCAGTTCGAGGTGTTCGGCGAGGACACCTTGCTGCTGTGCATCGTGGTGAATCAAGAAGGACAGAATCCGGTAGCCCGGTGCCTGCAGCTCCGGATGGATCGCTTTGGCGCGTTCGCGGATTGTCTGGCGGGCGCGAAGCAGAGTGGTGGTGAACTCTTTTTCCACCTCGGAAAGCAGCTTTTCATCGTGCATGGTTACCATTCTAGGTATCTCCGGCCCGGTCATCGACTTTTAGCTCGCAAATAGGACCATGGCGCGGTTGCATGCACCGGGCGCAGGATGCATTTCACGGTGGGGTGGTGCCATGGATAACAACGTAAATTACTTGAAGCTTCAATGAACTTGAGTGTATCCTTGTCTCATGACGCAGCCAGCAGAACTCCCTCCAGTCCTCTTCCTTAGCCATGGTGCACCGCCATTGGCCGATGACGCCCGATGGACCAGTGAACTAGCTGACTGGTCAGGTGCCATCGATAAACCCAAGGACATTCTGATGATCTCCGCGCACTGGGAAAATGCGCCGGTGATGCTGAGTGCCACGCAGCAGAAAAACGAACTCGTCTATGACTTCTGGGGCTTTCCGCAGAAGTACTATGACGTACGCTATGACGCGCCTATGGCTCCAGAGCTAGCAGCCGAGGTTGAGCGGCTGACCGCAACGCATGGTCACCACGTGGAGCGCGATGAGACTCGCGGGCTCGATCATGGCGCCTATGTGCCATTGAAGGAAATGTTTCCGGATGCCGACGTTCCGGTGGTGCAAATGTCGATGCCGACCCTGGATCCGGCTGGCCTGTTCGAACTCGGCAAATCGCTGGCCCCGTTGCGCGAACGCGGAACGCTGATCGTCGGGTCGGGTTTCACCACCCACAATCTGCGTTGGTTCAATCCTGCCGCGGGGGCCGATTCCGCTCCGCCGGCGGCTTCGAACGAATTTGACCACTGGGCCGAAGAGGCGATGGCGCGCGGCGATGTGGACTCCATCCTTGATTTCATGCACAAGGCTCCGGCGGCCCGCGAGGCCCATCCGCGCTCCGAGCACTGGGCGCCGCTGTACGTATCCCTTGGTGCCGCCTACGCCTCTGGCGGTATCGACGCGAAGACTGCAATCGACGGCTTCTGGTACGGACTGTCCAAGCGATCCTGGACGCTGACCTGAAGTTCCGCAAGATCCCAAGAAGCACAATAACGATCCCGCGCCCCCCTGGGGCCGCGGGATCGTTATTGGTTCCAGGGCAGAGCGGTGCCACCAGGGGATTGTGCGCCACTTTCGCGAGGGTAGGCCCATTCGGCTGGAAGTATCGAGGCCAATTGCCGCTGAACATTAAGGGACGGAGCTTGGGGCCCGCAGATTATCTGCTGACGTCAGGACTCCATTAATCCTGCTTCGCGAGGTTCTCTCGGGAGCTATGGCAAGATTCATTGCGTGACTACCCTCACAATTTATGTGAGAATAGGTTATGCTCTTATGGTCAGACCATAGTGGTCTGACCATAAGGTGATTGGTTTCTCGCACAAAGTGAAGCTGCCTGGACGCAGATTGGAAGTCTGCGGAAGTATGGTCAGAGAGGATCAGAAATATGGACAACTTAGCTGTGCTCGCGTTGCTCGCGCTGGCGCCGATATTAGTGGTTGGAGTGTTGCTCGCAGGCTTCCGCTGGCCCGCGAAATTCGCGATGCCGGTCGGATATGTCGTTGCGGTGCTGGTGGCACTATTCGTCTGGAAAATGGACTTCAGCGGTGTGCTTGCAGCCTCGATTGAAGGGCTCATCGTCGCGGCAACCATGCTGTACATCGTGTTCGGCGCTTTGCTGTTGCTCGCGACGCTTACCGTTGGTGGCGCAATGTCCACCATCAGGGCCGGCTTCAACAACATTTCTCCAGACCGCCGCGTCCAAGCGGTGATCATCGGCTGGCTGTTTGGCAGCTTCATCGAAGGGGCCTCGGGCTTCGGTACTCCTGCCGCCGTTGTCGCGCCGTTGCTGCTGGCCTTGGGCTTCCCGGCTATGGCCGCGGTGATGGTGGGCTTGATCATCCAGAGCACGCCGGTGAGTTTCGGTGCGGTGGGCACCCCGATCCTGATTGGCGTCCAGCAGGGGCTCGGTGGCGATCCTGCAGTGGCAGAACGTATCAGCGTGCTGGGCGTGACCATGCCGGAATTCGTGGGTTCAATCGGACTGCAAGTCGCAATAATCCACGCCATCGTAGGCTTGCTCATTCCGTTAATTATGGTCTGCATGCTCACCGGATTCTTCGGTCCGGAGCGCCGCTTCCGTGATGGTCTGGCCGTATGCCCCTTCGCCATCTACGCATCCCTGGCCATGACGGTTCCTTCTGTACTTACCGCCCGCTTCCTCGGTCCTGAATTCCCCTCGCTATTCGGTGGGCTGATCGGCCTGGCACTGGTCATGTTTACCTCCAGCCGTGGATTCCTGATGCCCAAGGAAGTCTTCGACTTCGGGCCCAAAGAGACTTGGTCCGAGCGTTGGATGGGCTCCCTCGAATCGGCCAAGGCCGTTGACCTTACCGGGCGCATGGGTGTGCTCCGTGCCTGGGCGCCCTATATTCTGATGGGCACTCTTTTGGTCGCGACACGAGTGATCCCGGACCTTAAAGCATTCCTGACGGGACTGGCGATTCCAGTAGCGGACATTCTCGGCACCGGAATCAGCACCAGTATCCAACCGTTCTACCTTCCCGGCTTCGTGCTTATCCTCGCTTCCGTCTTTGCGTTCGTCTTGCATAAGATGAACGGCGCCCAAATTGCACGAGCTTTCAAGGTGTCGGCCGGGCAGCTCTTTGGCACCGCCGTTGCACTGCTCTTCGCCGTTCCGCTGGTGCGCATCCTGATCCAATCGGGACCGGAACTGAACAATTCGGGACTCTCCAGCATTCCGGTGACGTTGGCCGAGGGCGCCGCGGCGATTTCCGGGGGCTTCTGGCCGCTCATCGCGCCGTGGATCGGCGCGTTGGGAGCGTTCGTGGCAGGCTCCAATACGATTTCGAACCTGACCTTCTCGCAGTTCCAATTTTCCACCGGGGCGCAGATCGGCGTTCCTCCGGAATCCATTGTGGCGGCACAGGCCGTCGGTGGAGCTGGTGGAAATCCGATTTCCATCCATAACATCGTGGCCGCCTCGGCGACTGTTGGATTGCTAGGACGCGAAGGTGATTTGCTGCGCAAGACGATCCTCGTCACGATCTACTACTGCTTGGCCGGCGGCACACTTTCCTTCCTGTTCATTCACGGGCTGGGGCTGAATGCCGGCACAATCATGCTGGCGGTGCTGCTGATAGCCATCGCGCTGATTGTCCGGTGGATGCTCAAGCAAAGGCCATATGTCGCAGGCAAGCATTCCGGGATCAACTCCCCGAAGCTCTCGGACTAGAAAAGCGGAGCCCAGGCAAGCCGGCATTCATGCGGGCTTGCCTGGGCTCGCTCGTGTGCTCTGGGTGTTGCGAATCGACCGCGTACGGCGAGGCAGGAGGCTGCTCGCAACGTCCCGGACTCCAAAACGATTCGCGCAAGGAAGAAGCTTTTGAAATTACGTAACGGCAGATTATAGATCTGAAACCCCGCCTACGCCGCGAGCAGTCTCGGTTCCAGCGATGGTCGCCACTATTGGGGGATTAGCCTCAGCATTGGCCCGAAGAGCGGCTGCCGCGACCTCATCAGGCACACGAGCCAGGAATTAATTTCATTTGTGCAACTAGGAACGTAATGCCGCCTGAGCTGGGCGGTCCGCTGCGTGCCCGTCAGCAGCACAGCAACGGTCACGGTGACGGAGTCCAAGCGAACCGTGGTTGCGGACGAACCGATGCCAACTGCATAGCAGGCGATCATCATCGGGTCGAGAACGACATAGCGTAGTCCTTTGAACGCGAGGGAGACATCGCGTTGGACGCCGTCTGCTTGCAGAGCGAACGCACCGGTCGGTTCAAGGGCAGCGGAATGCCAAAAGCCGTCGTTAGTTTTCCGGCCAGCGGCGAAGTGGCTCCGCGCTGGTCAGCAGGAAAGTGCTGGCTAGGGGTAAGGCGTTGAGCTTCGTAGCTTGGAGTGATGCTTTCGATGAAGATCGCAAAGAAGAAGTCGTTACCGGTCCTCCTTTCCGTTGCCTACGTCGGTTCGGCGAGATTTCGACTTTGTTGCTCAGCGGAAGCTCGCCGGCAAATGCGTTGATGTTGCTGGTGATTTCCCGAACGCGCTTTTCGAAGGTTTCCACAGCGTGCCCCGAGTAGTGCGGGGTAGCGATGACGTTCGGCAAGGCGGCGAACCTTCGAACCTCCGCGGGTGCTTGGGAACCATAGGGAGCACCCCACCACACGTCCAAGGCTGCGCCTCCGATTGTTCCGTCGGCCAGTGCCGCGTAGAGCGCCGAAGCATTAACGATCTCCCCGCGCGAAACGTTGACCAGCAAGGCATCATCACGCATGTGCGTTAGTTCTTTTTCGCCGATGAGGCCGCGGGTTTCATCGGTTAGCGGCAATCCGAGGACCACTACGTCGCTGTCACGTAGAAGCTCGGGCAAGGCGCCTAGACCTTTCACCCACCTCAGCTGTGGATTTGGATGCCTATCGCCAAGTGGTGTTCTTCGCACGGCTATCGCGCTGGCACCTAAGGCGGTGGTGAATTCCAAGGCTTGCTCACCGATGCCACCCAGTCCAATGAAACCGATGGTCAAATCCCTGAAAGTACGGTGCAGCGGAACAGCCTGAGCGGTGGAAACCGACCTCCAGCTTCCTTGACGCAGCTCTTCGGCCGCGGAGAAGAGCCGCCGCTGGTGGGCCAGAATCACCATCAATACGTGTTCGGCAATCGAACGCTCATGGTGCGCGGTGCGCGCAACTAGCGTTGAACTAGGCAAGCTGGCCAACGCGACTCGATCCGTGCCCGCACCGGTGACATGAACCAGCCGCGCCGGGCATTGCGCAGCGTCTTCCGAGTTCAACTTAGAGCAGACCAGCACATCGGACATGGAAACATGTTTGGATTGCTCGGCAGGGGACAGGTGGGCGACGAATTCCCAATCGTGCTCGGGGCCAAGCTCCTTGAACAAAGGTGCAAGGCGGGACACGATAGGATCTGTGACCACTACGCGCAGCGGCGTTACCAACGAGGGCTCTTAAGCTCGTACGTGGGATCGATGCCTTGCATGTACGAAGTATCATCACGCTTGGTCATTCCGCAGTCCAGATACTGCTGATGCATGCGTTCTAGGGCTACCTCGTCCAGTTCTACGCCCAGACCTGGAGATGTCGGAACCTTGACTGCCCCGTCTGATATTGCCAATACGCCTGGAACTATCAAGTCATCGTCAGTCCGTTTCCAAGGCCAATGAGTGTCGCAAGCATAGTCAATGTTTTTGGTAGCGGCGGCGAGTTGGATCATCGCCGCGAAGCTAATGCCCAAGTGGGAATTCGAGTGCATTGATAGGCGAAGATCAAAGGTTTCGGCAATCCCGGCCAGAAGCCGGGAACGGTTCAGCCCTCCCCAGAAATGATGGTCGGAAAGCACAACGTCAACCGCTCCGGCTTCGATAGCGGGAGGCAGGTCATTGAACGACACCACGCACATGTTCGTGGCGACGGGCAGATCGATGGCTGCCCGCACCTGTGCGTTATCGGCAATCGAGAGGCAGGGGTCCTCAAGGTATTCAAGAACGGGCGCTAACCGTTGTCCTATGCGAATGGCAGTTTCCACGGTCCACACGCCATTTGGATCGATGCGCAAGGCAATGTCCGGGAACCTTTGGCGTAGGGCAAGGATCGCCTCGGCTTCCTGATCGGGTGGGAACACCCCGCCCTTTAGCTTGAGTGCTTTGAATCCGCAATCGTGAACCATTCTGCGAGCCTGGGCGACTATTCCGGCAGGGTCGAGTGCTTCGCCCCACGAATCATCGTCAAATCCGGGGTGCGCCGCCCACTTGTAAAACAAGTATCCGCTGAACTCGACCTCATCCCGTACTGCACCACCGAGCAGGGTGCTGACCGGCACCCCGAGGATCTTGCCCTGAATATCCAGACAGGCAACGTCGAAAGCAGAGAGTACGCGGTCATCGAGCGACGTGGTGGTGACCATGCCTCCGGTCCCATGACCACCAACGCCGTTATCGTCCAACAAGGATTGCGAGACCAAAGACGAAATTCTATTGGTATTAAAAGCGTCTGCGCCGATCAGGCTGGCTGCGGCTCGCCGCAGCCTGCTCACATGGACTGCATCCCCATACGTTTCGCCCAGACCATAATGCCCGCCTTCCGTACGAACCACCACGATGGCACGAAGGGCGAATGGTTCGTGGACTCCTACTGAGTTCAAGAGCGGAGGGTCTGCGAATGCCACCGGGGTGACTTGAATGTCGGAAATGCGCACCGGCGGTCTTGAAGTGTGAGCGGTCAGAGATGCGAGGCTGCCGAGGGAAGGTATGTGCGACATATTGGTGCTCCGGTTTTCGTTGGCGTTTAGACTCACACTAAGAGCACGGATCGATACCTGTCCAAGCTAAATTATGCAATCAACGATTCAAGAGGTGCATTGATGTTCACGCTGATTCAGCTTGAGTCCTTTGTCGCTGTCGCCGAAGAACTTCACTTCGGCGCCGCAGCTGAACGTTTGAATATGACGCAACCGCCATTGAGCCGGCAGATCCAATTGCTTGAACGCGAGCTCCAGGCAAAACTATTCATTCGCAGCTCGCGCAACGTTGCGCTCACGGCCGCCGGTGAGGTGCTGTTGCCTAATGCGCGACGCCTTTTGGATATGAGCCGAAAGACCAGCCTCGAAGTGTCCCGTGTGTCCTCGGGGGAATCGGGGACGGTGGTTGTCGGGTATACCTCCGTGGCCGGGCAATCGGTGCTCCCAGAATTCCTGGCCAGAGCCGCACAACAATTACCGGACGTGACCATGGTGCTGCGCGAGGCTGTCTCCGTCGACCAGCTTGACGCGTTGAGCAAGGGGACCATCGATATTGGGTTGCTGCGACCGGTAGTGAACCGTGCCGGAGTGGAAACTTGCCTGATCAAAAAGGACCGGCTGGTTGTCGCGCTTCCGGAAGGACACTATCTGGTCACCGGGAAGGGAGTGCTCATCAAGGAACTCGTGGGGCTGCCGCTGATGATGTATTCAACCAATGAGGCGCGCTACTTCTACGACTTGGTGCTCCGATTGTTTGACTCGGTCAATGCCAAGCCAAGGATTAGCCAGATCGCTAGCCAGATCCCAGCGCTAATGGCTCTGGTGGGAGTCGGATTGGGTGTGTCGCTCGTACCGGCAAGCGCCATGGACTTTGCACCGACCGGAGTGGTGTTTGAAGAACTGGTTGGCCCCGACGGATTGCAGGGGCTGAACCATTCGGACATTTTCTTGGCGTGGGAAGAATCGTCGGCCAACCCGGCAGCCAAACGGCTCAGGGAAGTATTTCTTGAATCTTTGGAAAGTGTTGAAGGTGCGGTCATCCCCTCCCATGGAGCCATCGCCAGGTAGCTGCGGCTGCGCAAACTAGCGGCGCTGGACCGCTGGAACGAGCAAGGCTTGGCCGCCGCTTCCATTCCCGGTTCGGTTCCTGCCTAACCCAACAAGAATGTTGCCAGCAGGACCACAGGTATGGTGAGCAAGGTACTGGTCAGCACCACTTCTCGCGGCACAGCAACGGGCAGCTTGAACTGCTGGGAGAATAGCAGGACGTTTTGCGCGGTGGGCAGCGCCGCCATGATCACCACGCCGAGAAGCTCGATTCCTGCTAAGCCGAAGACGAATCGGGCCACGAGCCAGGCGAACACCGGCATGAAAAGCACCTTGAACGCGGTCGCCAGATAGATCTCGCCTCGCAGGTCTTTATCGGACAGCGGGCGCTGGCCGTACAACGCCATGCCGAAGGCCATCAGCAAGAGGGGAATCGACGCATCGCCGAGCATTTGCACTGGAGCGTGAATGACTTCGGGCAGCCGCAAGCCAAAGAACGAGAAGACCGCGCCGAGCAAGGTTGCGATGGTGACCGGATTGGCGATGGACTTGAGGATCGTCTTCGCAAGCGGCATATTGCCTGTGTCCCCGCGCCGAGCGCGGGAGACCATCGCAAACATGCACAGGTAGACCGGTGCAATGATCAGCAGCTGCGCAATGAGCACCGAGACCACAGGGTTGGTGCTCCCTACCGCGTAGAGGGCCAGCGGCACCCCGATATTTCCGGCGTTGACGTAACTTGTGGACATGGCCGCGGCGGGCAGCCGATGGGCCGGAGTCTTGAAAACCAGCTTCGCTACCAAGGCATACAGCGCCCCGGTTAACACGGCGGTGATCAATGCTATCGGGGTGAATACTCCGATAACCGCATGCAGGTCCGTGCTTGCCAGCAGGGTGAACATCAGCGCGGGGTTGGTGATGTAGAAGATGAGTGGGGTCAGCCCCTGGGTAATTGCCACCCGTTTTCGCGGCAATGCTATCGAGGTCAGCAGGCCAATGCCGATGAGTATCAGGACAACGGCAAATCCTTGCAAAACTCCTTGCATGTTGCCTTCCTCGCCCAAAAATTGGTGCTGCCAAGTCTGCGGTTATTCGCAGCTATGGACGGTGAGGATAACGCTGAAAGCTATCCTCACCGTCCACGGCGCATTATTCAGATTCTACTGCTGCCCGCTAGCGAACCAGGCAAGGCTTCTTCGAATCGAAGGTCCAGCCGGGGATCAGATATTGCATGGTCACCGCATCGTCACGTGAACCCAGCCCCTGCTCGAGGTACAGCTCGTGAGCTTCCTGCACGCGGTCCATGTTGAGCGTGACGCCCAAACCGGAGCGCTGCGGAACCTTGATTTCCCCATCTCGAATCAGCAGCGGATCCTCGGTGAGTCCCTGGCCGTCCTGCCAAATCCAGTGCGTATCCAGGGCAGTGATCTCGCCCGGTGCGGCCGCACCTACCTGGGTGAACATGGCCAACGAGACATCGAAGTGGTTATTGGAATGCGACCCCCAAGTCAATCCGAATTCGTCGCAGAGCTGGGCAACACGCACCGAACCGGACATCGTCCAGAAATGCGGGTCGGCCAGCGGAATATCCACCGCGTTGGTGCGCACCGCGTGAGACATTTCCCGCCAGTCGGTGGCGATCATGTTCGTGGCGGTCTGCAGCCCGGTGGCCCGGCGGAACTCGCTCATCACCTCGCGGCCCGAGAAGCGTCCCTCCGGGCCGCAGGGATCCTCGGCGTAGGCCACCACCCCGGCCATGCGCTTGCCCAACCGGATCGCGTCCTCCAACAACCATCCGCCATTGGGATCAAGGGTGATTCGAGCCTCGGGGAAACGGTCCTTCAGTGCGATGACGGCGTCCACCTCGGCGTCGCCGTCCTGGACTCCGCCCTTCAGCTTGAAGTCCTTGAAGCCGTAGCGCTGCTGGGCCGCCTCGGCCAAGCGGACAATGCCTTCGGGAGTCATGGCCTCTTCGCGGCGCACGCGCTCCCAGTCATCCGCACCCTGCGATTCGCGCAGGTACGGAAGGTCGGTCCGATCCGGGTTGCCCACGTAGAACAGGTAGCCGAGCATTGGCACCGCGTCGCGCTGCTGCCCATCGCCGAGCAACTCGGCCACCGGCACGCCGAGGAACTGGCCATGGAGATCCAGCAAGGCGGATTCGATGGCTGTCACCGCGTGCACCGTGGTGCGCAGATCGAAGGTCTGCGTCCCGCGTCCGCCGGAATCCCGGTCCGCGAAGCGGGACGCGACCCGGCGCAGCAGCGTACGGTATGTCGCGATGGGAGCGCCGGTGAGCAGCGTACCGGCCTCTTCGATGGTCGAACGGATCGCTTCGCCCCCGGGCACCTCACCCAGGCCGGTGCGACCCTCGGAATCGGTGACGATGGCGATATTTCGGGTAAAGAAGGGGCCATGGGCACCGGAGAGATTCAACAGCATCGAATCGTGTCCGGCGACGGGAATGACCTGAATCGAGGCGATAGTTGGCTGGCTGCTCATCGATTACTCTCCGGTGGTTGTCAGTGCGCCATCGATGCGTCGGGTCAGATTCCAAGGGTTGTCCTTGGCGATCGGCCGTGGCAGCAGCGCGTTGGGGAAGTTCTGGTAGGCAATGGGGCGCAAGAAACGTTCGATAGCCAGCGTGCCTACCGAGGTGGTCTGCGGATCCGAGGTGGCCGGGAACGGCCCGCCGTGCACCATGGCGTGGCCCACCTCAACGCCCGTTGGCCAGCCGTTGACCAGGATACGGCCAACCTTGGTTTCCAAGGTCGGGAGTACCGCGGCAGCGGTTTCGTGGTCCGCATCGGTGAGCTGCAAGGTCGCGGTGAGCTGGCCTTCCAACTTTGACAGCGCGGTGACCAGTTCGGCAGCAGAATCGTAGCGAATCACTAGCGAAGCGGCACCAAAGATTTCATCCTGAAGCACCGGATTTTCCAGCAGCTGTTCTACCGAGGAGGAGTAGATGGCAGGAGCCGGTGCATTCTGACCGGCTCCTTCGGTACCGCGACCCAACAGCTCGACGCCCGGCTGGTCGCCTAAGGCCTCGACACCCTGCATCCAGGAGTTGTAGATTCCTTCGGTCAGCATTGTCTGCCCCGCGGTATTCGGAGCCTGGCCGCTGATGGCTTGCGCAAATGCGTCACCGCCAGTGCCGGTAGGCACGAAGACCAATCCCGGTGCGGTGCACAGCTGACCCGAGGAACCGGTGACAGAACCCAGGTAGGCTTTTGCCTGCGCGGCTGGATCTTCGGACAGCGCACCGTCAAAGAAGATCACTGGGTTGATGGAGCTCATCTCGGCGTAGACCGGAATTGGCTCTGGACGTGCGGCCGCGGTAGCCATTAGTGCCGTGCCGCCCGAACGCGAACCGGTAAATCCAACTGCCTTGATCACTGGATCCGCTACGAGGGCCTGGCCGATGGTCGCGCCCGGACCATAAACCAGCGAGAAGACGCCCGGGTGCAGGCCAAAGTCCGCAACAGCTTTGCTGATTGCCTGACCGACAATCTCGCTGGTCCCCGGGTGGGCGTTGTGTGCCTTGAAAACAACCGGGCAACCAGCGGCCAGCGCCGATGCGGTGTCTCCGCCAGCGGTGGAGAATGCCAGCGGGAAGTTGGAGGCGCCGAAGACCGCAACCGGTCCTACAGCGATCTTGCGCTGGCGAATGTCAACGCGCGGGAGCGGGGCGCGTTCCGGAAGCGCCGGATCTACGCGGACCCCGTGTTGGTCGCCTTGGCGGACAACCTTTGCGAACAGCCGCAGTTGCCCGGTGGTGCGACCGCGCTCGCCGGTCAGGCGCGCCTCGGGAAGCCCGGTTTCCGCCATGGCCCGTGCTACCAGCTCGGCACCCACGGCTTCGATGTTCTCGGCAATCGCATCCAGGAAATCCGCGTGCTTCGCGGGTTCCAGCGAACGGAAGGATTCGAAAGCCCCGGCCGCCGCCGCCGTGGCGATCTTCAGCTGGTCCAGATCGATCAGCGAGTATGCCGGCTCCAGCGGTTCATTGGTGGCAGGGTTGTAGCCGTGTACTGCGCGGCCGTTTCCGGCGGTAGTTATACCCGCAAGGATTGATTGCCCGGTCAAGTTCTGAGTATTGATAGTCATTATTACTCCTGATTCGACGTATTTGTTTGCCGGTGATGAACGCGGCTTGGCTTAGTGGATGGCCCCGGCGGGCACAATGCCTGCCTGCTGGATCAGTGCGCTCAGATCCGCAAGGTCCTGCTCGGTCAGGTTCTGCAGCGGTGGGCGTACCGAACCCGAGTCGCGGCCGATGGCCTTCAACCCGCCCTTGACAATGGAGACACCGTAGCCCTTGACGCGGTCGCGGATATCCAGGTACGGCAATACGAATCGGTTGAGCTTTTCGTTGACTGCCACGCGATCCTGAGCGCGTACGTCCTTGTAGAAGTCCAGGGCGAATTCCGGGACGAAGTTGTACATGGCCGAGGAGTAGGTGCTCATGCCCAGCTGCAGCAGTGGCAGCGCAAAGGTCTCGGCAGTGGGCAGGCCGCCGAGGTAGAACAAGCGATCGCCGTTCTTGGCGTAGACCTTGGTCAGGTGCTCAATGTCGCCGTTGGCGTCCTTGAAGCCAATGAAGTTCTCGTGGTTTTCTGCCAGTCGAGCCACCGTGTCCGCCGAGTAGACGGCGTTGGCGCGGTTGTACACGATCACGCCGGTCTTGGTTGCGGAGCAGATCGAGGAGACATGCTGGTACAGGCCTTCCTGGTCGCACTCGGTCAGGTATGGAGGCAGCAGCAGCAACCCCTCGGCGCCAGCGGCTTCGGCGTCCTGGGCGTTCTGGATGGCCTGCTTGGTGGAACCGCCGGCCGAAGCGAGCACCGGAACTCGTGAGCCGGCTTCTTCCACGGCCATGCGCACAACTCTTGCTGCTTCTTCTGAGGTCAGCGCAAAGCCTTCGCCGGTGCCGCCGGCTGCGAACAGGCCCGCGACGTCGAAGCTCGACTGCCAGTCCAGGTGGCGGCGGTAGGTTGCCTCGTCGATTTCGAGGTCAGCATCGAACGCGGTGACCGGGAAGGAGAGCAGCCCGTCTTTGAGCTTGTCGGCGAGTTCGGCGGGAGTGTACTGAGCCATGGGGATGGTCCTTTTCTTGATCCGTCGCAAGATGAATCGACGGAAGGTGGGTGGATTGAATCCGTTGTCCCCAGCGTATGGAGCTAGTGTGATGCCTGTCCAAGCCCATATTTATATTGTTTGATACCCTACGAGCATCATTAACCATGCAGCGAGCCGCGCACTATGTCCACCAGGCGTCCAAGCGCCGGATTGCGGGAGGTCTTGCTCCAGATGGCGTGCAATTGCACGGGATCGTCGGTGACGTCGCCAAGTCGCAGGTAGCTGACCCCGTGCACGCCCAGCAGCTTGGCGCTTTCCGGAACAATCGCGATACCGCGTCCGGCGGACACCAAGGCAATCATGGTGAGGATCTGGCTGACGGTATGGCGCACGTTCTTGTGCTCCACATCGAGCCGGCGGATCACCAGATCGTAGAAGTAGCGCGCCTTGGTCGACGAGTGCATGATCAATGGTTCTTCGCGCAGATCATCAAAAATGAGTTCTCGCTGCAGCAGGTCAAGCCGGTGCCCAGTGGGCACCGCGACAAAGAGCCCCTCGGAAAACAGCAAGGTGGATTCGAAGAGCTTTTCGTCAAAGGGCGGCCGGGCGAGTCCCAGATCCAAATCCCCGTCGAGCAGTGCGCCTACCTGCTCGCTGGTCACCATCTCCACGAGATCGAGATGGACCTCTGGCATTTGTTCGGTGATTTCGGCCAGCAGCGGACCTAAGAGGCTAAAGCCCGACGCGGCGGTGAACCCGATTCGAAGTTCACCGAGCTGGCCCGCGGCAATACGCCGCGCGTTATCCGGGGCCCGTTCGGCGGCAACCACCAGCCGCCGGGCATCGGTGAGGAATGCGTGGCCGGCCGCGGTCAATGAAACGCGGCGGTTATCTCGTTCGAGCAGTTCAACCCCTACCGACCTTTCCAGCTTTTGAATTTGCCGGCTCAGCGGAGGTTGCGTCATATTCAGACGTTCGGCCGCCCGTCCGAAATGCAGCTCTTCTGCTACCGCAACAAAGCTGCGGGCCTGATCCAGAGTGAACACTTGATACCTTTCGGGAATCATTCCATGCATAGTTGACCTTGGACATGCATCATATCTATTTTCTAGGCTGTACCGGAGACCTGATTGGTGAGCTGCCTCACGAGGCCAGCATTAATCGGACTCATACACTCGAAACCATAGGAGATCTTCCCGTGAAAAATCGCATGACTCGACGCACCCTCCTCTCGCTTTCCGCCGCCGGCGCGGCCCTCGCGCTGACCGCCTGTGGCGGCAATGTCGGCGACAGCACGGCCTCCGGCGAATTCCCGAGCGGTCCGGTAACGCTCACGGTGGGCCAGGCTCCCGGCGGTTCCACCGACCTGATTTCCCGCGCTGCTGCGGAAGGCATGGCCGAATCCCTGGGCGTTTCCATGCCCGTGGTGAATAAGCCCGGTGCCAACGGCGCCTTGGCTACTCAGGAAGTAGCGGCCTTGGAAGCCGATGGCCAGAACCTGATCCTGCTCAACGCGTCGCTGATCACCATCACACCGTTGGCGGTTTCGGAAGAAGAAGCCGTCTCCCTCGACGACTTGGATGTGCTCATGGGTCTATCCCAAGACGACTACGTGATGGTCGCCAGCACCGACTCGGGTGTGAAGAGCCTAGAGGACATTAAGAACAGTGACGAGAAGCTTTCCTTCGGCACCACCGGTGTTGGCACCGGTTCGCAGCTGGCCCAGGCGCTGCTCTTGGCGCAGGCTGATATCGCGGGAACCACCGTTCCCTTCGACTCGGGTTCCCCGGCGTTGACCGCCGTTATGGGCAACCAGGTGCAGATCTCCACGATTCAGCTGGGCGAAGCCAAGCCGCAGATCGATGCGGGTACCGTGACCCCGATTGTGATCTTCTCCAAGGAACGCAATGAGTTCCTGCCGGATGTTCCGACCGCCATCGAATCAGGCTATGAAGTTCCCGTATCCCAGTACCGCGCCATCGCAGCGCCTAAGGGCCTGGACGATGAGGCCAAGGATACGCTCGTGGCCTCGATCAAGGACGCGGTGGGCACCGATAGCTACAAGAGCTTCAACGAGCAGAACATGCTCACCCCTCACGAGATTTCGGGCGAAGAGGTTGTCACCGAATGGAATGAACTGGCAGCCAAGTACAAGGACCTGACCGAAGAGCACGGCATCTCGCTGGCAGGTAAGTAACCAGTAGCTACTGGTCCCAACCCGAAAGTGAGTACCAAAGGATGAAAGTTATGGACGCGAAAAAGGCTAAAGAAGCTCGGCCTATTGAGCCGGCTGCCCCGCAGGCTCCGGCGGAGGGTGTCGAGCTTGACGATCTGACACCCGAAGAGCTGGCAGCCCAATGGGAAGCCGAAGCTCCGGAACCAGCTGGACCTATCGCAAACCTGGTTTCGTCCTTGGTGGTTCTCGCGCTGAGCATCGCCGGACTGGCGCTGTCCATCGGGTTGGGGCTGGGGACCCCGGCGGCGCCAGCGGCCGGCATGTGGCCATTTATCGTCACGCTGATTGCCGGTGTGATGGCAATTGCACAGATCATTGTCGGACGCTCCGGAGGCAAGGACGGCGAGAAATTCAGTGGCATGAGCTGGTATGCAGCCATTGGTTTCGGAACGCTGATCCTGATGGTGGTGCTGATGCCGCTGATTGGCTTTGAAGTTCCGGCACTGTTGTTGTGCTTCGTCTGGATGCGCTGGTTGGGTGGTGAACGCTGGAGGTCTGCCACGATCTACTCGATTTTGATTGTCGCCGCCTTCTACGCGATCTTCATCGCCGCCCTCGGCACCACCATTCCCCGACTGTTTTAAGTCGCAAGTAAAGGTATATGCGCATGGAATTCTTCGGACCGGTCATGGACGGCTTCACCGTCGTCTTGGACCCCACTAACCTTCTTTACTGCCTGCTCGGTGTCGTCGTCGGTATGCTCATCGGCGTGCTGCCGGGCCTCGGCCCCGCCGCGACGATCGCGATCCTGCTGCCGATGACCTACGGCGTCGAGCCGGTCACCGCGATCATTATGCTCGCAGGAATTTTCTACGGTGCCCAGTACGGTGGCACCATCACCTCGGTACTGCTTCGCCTGCCCGGTGAAGCAAGCAGCGTGGTCACTGTCTTTGACGGATATGTCATGGCCAAACAAGGCCGGGCTGGTACCGCCCTGGGTATCGCGGCCATCGGTTCCTTCTTTGGCGCCACGGTCTCCATTATCGGGCTGACCTTCCTGGCCCCTCTGGTTGCCAGTTTTGCGTTGGATTTCGGACCACCGGAATATACCGCGCTGGCAATGCTCGGCATCCTGCTGGTTGCCACCATCTCTGGTGGCACGAAAATCAAGGCGATCATCGCCGCCGCGGTTGGCCTGTTCCTGGCCACCGTTGGACGTGATGGATTCACCGGCGCCGAACGTTTCACGTTCGGAAACCTGTCGCTGGCAGACGGCATCGACTTCGTGCCCATCGCCATGGGACTCTTCGGCGTCGGTGAGATCCTCTACAACCTTGAAGAACGCCACCGCGCCGCCACGGCTCCGATGAAGGTCTCAAATGTCTGGCCCAAGGCCAAAGACATCAAAGAGGCTTCGGGAGCTATCGGCCGCGGTTCGGTGCTCGGCTTCTTCCTGGGGATTCTGCCAGGTGGCGGCGCGACTATTTCTTCGCTTGCCTCGTACGCCATGGAAAAGAAAACCGCGAAGGACCCCTCACGATTTGGCAAGGGAGCCATCGAAGGCGTTGCCGGTCCAGAATCGGCAAATAACGCCGCGGCGACCAGTTCCTTCATACCTTTGCTCACCTTGGGCATCCCAGCCAACGCGACCATGGCGATTATTTTCGGTGCGCTATTGATCCAGGGCGTGACCCCCGGTCCGCAGCTGATTAGCAACGACCCAGAACTGTTCTGGGGCGTGGTGAATTCGATGTACATCGGCAATATCCTGCTGCTGATCATGTCCATTCCCCTGATCGGGGTGTTCGTCAGGATCCTGCGCATCCGTGCGGCGATCCTCGCTCCGATTACCGCATTGATCACCCTGCTGGGGGCCTACACGATCCGAAACTCGATGTTCGACGTGCTGCTGGTGGTGCTCTTTGGCGCGCTTGGCTACCTGATGAAGAAGTTCGGCTTTGAACCAGGCCCACTGGTATTGGCCTTCGTCCTGGGCAGCCTGCTGGAATCCAACCTGCGCCGCTCCCTGCTGGTGCTGGAAGGAGATCCCACGGGGTTCTTCACCCGTCCAATCTCTGCAACGCTGCTGGCTCTGTTCATCTTTGTTGCTGTATGGCCAATGATTAAGTCAGCTATCGATAGGCGCAAAAACGGCTCGCTAGCCGCCGCGGTCGCGAAGGAAAAGGAAAACGCATGAGTATCATCGTCGGATACGTTCCCAGCAATGTCGGAGAGGCCGCGGTAGCCGCGGCAATCAAAGAATCGAAGCTGCGCCAGGAGGAGCTGCTGATCGTCAATTCCTCACGTGATGGTTCTTTAGTTGACAAGAACACCGCATCGCCGGAAGATCTGGACAGGGTCCTGGAGTCCGCCGCACAGGCGGGAATCGAGGCTCGGGTGCTCGAATCGACCTACCGTGACGATCTCACCGAAGAGTTCCTGGGACTGGCGGACGAGCACCAGGTGTCACTGATCGTCATTGGGCTTCGCCAGCGTTCGCAGGTGGGGAAGTTCATCATGGGTTCCCAAGCGCAACGCATCTTGCTCCAGGCCCAACACCCGGTGCTTGCGGTGAAGGTGGAGCAAACGTAGCAAGCGCTTCTCAGTAGATAATTCAAGGCCGCAGCTATCCCGAAAATCCGGGATAGCTGCGGCTTTGATGCTGTGGCAGGCAGCGTCGAGGCTGCCCAGATGCCTGCTAGTTGCCCTCGGAAATTCCAGATTCAAGGTCCAGCCGATGCAACGAGTTCGCGAGGTGCATGCGCATGGCGGCGCTGGCGGACAACTGGTTTCCGGAGGCAATGGCCGCTCGGATTGCTTCGTGTTCCTCAGCGACGCGTTCCAGGCGCGGGGCAAGCTTGCCGTCGGGGATCGAGAAGCGCTGGCGTGGCATGGCGATCATTGCCGGACCGAAGAGCTCTACCGCTTGCACGAAGTATGGGTTCGCGCTGGCGCGAGCGACCGCCAGATGGAATTCGTAGTCACAGCTCATGGCCTGGGCGGCGTTGGGGCCGGCGGCGCGGAAAGCGGCCAACGCCGAATCCATGTCCGTGAGATTCGCTGAGGCAGAGCGGCTTGCGGCATTTGCCGCCGCTTCGGATTCAAAGCCCATGCGGAACTCGATCAGCTGACGGCGTTCGGCCAGGGTACGCGGCACGCGTGCCTGGGCCGAGGCATCCTCTGCCGGGGGAGTCAGCGCGAAACTGCCTGCGCCACGGCGCGTATGCACCAGCCCCTCGGCTTGCAGCCGGGTGATGGCCTCGCGGACCACGGTGCGCGAGACGCCGTGGTCGGCAATCAGCGTATTCTCGCTGGGAAGCTTGTCGCCGGGGGCGATTGCCCCGGAGCTGATCCGCTCACGAAGGTGCTGGACCAGGGTGGTGGTCAGATTCGGTTTCATGCTCTCCATAGGTCAAGAATAAGCGCCGGGGCACCTCGATGAGATGTCCCGGCGCTTATTGCGGTTTCTTTAGGCCCGGCCGAATTCCACAGTTTCGGTGGTCCAGGCGCGTGCCTGGTCGCTGAAGCTGAATCCCAGACCCGGGCGGTTCGGCACGATCATGCGGCCGTCTTTGGTCTCGAGGCGTTCATTGAACAGCGGATCCAACCAGTCGAAATGCTCCACCCACGGTTCGCGTGGGTAGACGGCTGCCAGATGCAGGTGGATTTCCATGGCGAAGTGCGGTGCCAGATCCAGTCCAGCCTGATCGGCTAGCGTCGCCAGACGCAGGAACTGGGTGATGCCGCCGACGCGTGGAGCGTCGGGCTGAATGATGTCGCACGCACGGGCGGAGATCAGGCGCTCGTGTTCGGCCACCGAGGCAAGCATCTCGCCGGTGGCGATGGGGGTATCCAGTGCGGCGGTCAGCGCCGCATGCCCCTCGGCGTCATAGGCGTCCAATGGCTCTTCGATCCACACCAGGTCGAATGCTTCGAGCTTGCGGCCCATGCGCAGGGCAGTGGCGCGGTCCCACTGCTGATTTGCATCCACCATCAGCGGGAAGTCCGCCCCGATGTGCTCACGCACGGCAGCGACGCGGCGCAGGTCTTCGGCGCTGTCGGGCAGCCCGACCTTGATCTTAATGCCGCCGATACCCTCGGCAATGGATTGAGTCGCACGGTCCTTGACCTCTTCGATGCTTGCGTTCAGGAATCCACCGGAGGTGTTGTAGGTGCGGACCGAATCGCGGTGCGCGCCTAGGAACTTGGCCAGCGGCAGCCCCGCGCGCTTGGACTTCAGGTCGTAGAGCGCGATGTCCAAGGCCGCCAGTGCCTGGGTGGCGACACCCGAACGACCCACCGAGGCGCCGGCCCACAGCAGCTTGGTGTAGAGCTTGGCGATGTCGTTGGGGTCCTCGCCGATCATGGTCTGTGCGACTTCCTTGGCGTGTGCGTACTGCGCGGGGCCGCCGGCTCTCTTGGAGTAGGAGAAGCCAAGGCCCTCGTGGCCCTGCTCGGTGGTGATTTCCGCGAAGAGGAAGACCACTTCGGTCATCGGCTTCTGGCGTCCGGTGAAGACCTTGGCATCCGAGATCGGTGTGGCCAGGGGAAGCCGTGCGGTAGAAAGCTTGACGTGGCGAATGGCATCTGGTGTGTAGCTCATGAGTTTTGAACTCCTATTGGGAAAGTGCCCTGCGCGGGCCCTGCATGTAACTTATATTATAAGTTAAGGAGTTGTGACACAAGTGGTTCTGCTGGGATTCTGCAACCAGATCTGCCGCGGTGCCGACCGCAGTCACCAAGATTAAAGTGAAAGACCGCCCGGAGCATCCGAGCGGTCTTTCGTGGAGGGGAGGCTTGGGCTAGCCGATGGCTTCAGCGATCGGGGTCGACCCATCGTAGAAATTAACCGTTCGGCGAGTCGCCGCATCCTTGGCCAGCACGTGCGTGATGACCTCGGCGACGTTCTCTCGCGAGGTGTTGGATTTCCCATCCAGCACGGCGCGACCCTGGATCTTGCCTTCTGCGTCGGCCAGGACGATTTGCCCGGTGGACGAGTCGAGGGTCAAGGCGCCCGGTCCGAGGATCGTGTAGTCCAGATCGGTGCCGCGCAGATACTCATCTGCGTCGTGCTTGGCCTTAGCGTAGCCGAAGAACGAATCTTCCGGATCGAGGGTGTCCACGTCCACCGCAGCGCGTGAGTATGAAACCATCACAAAGCGCTTCACTCCAGCCTGCTGCGCTGCCTGCATGGTGCGCACGGCAGCCTGGTAGTCCACCGCAAGGGTGCGTTCGGGATTGCCGCCGCCGGCTCCGGCGGAGAAAACAACGGCCTTGGCGCCGGCAAACTGCCGAGCGAGGCTGTCCACGTCGGCCTGCTCGATGTCGAGCACGACCGGAGTCGCGCCAAGCGCGGTGATTTCTTCTGCATGGTCCGGATTGCGGATCACGGACTCGACTTCCAGTCCCTGACGTGCAAGTTTGGGCGCCGCGAGAAGGGCGATCTTCCCGTGTCCGCCAAGAATGACTACTCGATTTGTTTCGGCCATATTCTGCTCATTTCTCCTCGGTTGTCGTCTTAGGCACAACGCGAAGTCGTGCTGCGATATTCCAGCCTCAGCAGTTTGAGTCTTCCACTCTTCTCACGCGGTGCCGCCGGAGCGCTGGAAAGCAGGCCGCGTCAGGAGATTGGGGTGACGAGCGAACCGTCTGCCAGATAGGAACGCAGGTTATCCAAGGTCATCGCCGCCATATCTGCGCGCGTCTCGTGCGTTCCGCTGCCCAGGTGCGGCAGCAGCACAACGTTATCCAGCGCAAGCAGCGCTTGCGGGACGGTCGGTTCCTTGGCGAAGACGTCCAACCCTGCGCCCGCAATCAGGCCATTTTGCAGGGCATGGACAAGCGCTGCTTCGTCCACCACGCTGCCGCGCGCAATATTGATCAGGAAGCCTTGCGTTCCAACTTTCGACAGGACCTCGCCGTCCACCAGATTGGCCGATTCCGGGCCGCCTGCCGCCGCGACGATCAAGACATCGGTGGCCGCGGCGAGCTCGGCTGCGGAGCCGTGGAAGGTATAGGAAACGCCGGGCTTTTGCGAACGGTTATGATAGTGGATTTCACACCCAAATGCCTCCAAGCGTGTGGCGATTGCCTGCCCGATTCGGCCAAGGCCGAGGATGCCCACGCGTTTGCTGCTGGCCCTGGTGGCCAGCGGGAAATTCTCTCCCTTGCCCCACGTTCCATTGCGGACAAATCGCTCGGCTGCACCCAATGAGCGAAGCGTGCTCAAGTACAAGCCCAGCGCGGTATCCGCCACGCAGTCGGTGAGAACCTCTGGAGTGTTGCTGATCGGGATGTTGCGCTGTGCGGCCTGGGAGAAGTCGGTGGCATCGTAGCCCACGCCGAAATTGATAACCGCTTCCAGATTGGGCAAGCGGCTCATCAGTTCGGTATCGACGCCGATCTTGCCCGAGCATACGGCGATGCGGATCGCATCCGCGTGCACTTGAAGGAAAGTGTCGCGCTCGGCGCCGGCCGCGGGAAGGATCAGCGAATCGAATTCTTCGGCAAGCGCCTTCGCGACGGTGGGGTTCACCGGGCCGACGCGCACGATGGCGTTCCCGGTGATTGCGGTGGTGTTGCGCGATGCGGACGCGCTGGTATCTGTGGGCATAACTGCATCGTAGGAACTTTCAACGATTCAAGTCCAACACGCAGATTGGATAGATCTATGCCCTTACGGTATCAGTGAGGATCCAGGCGCGAAATGTAGCGCATGTCACATTTGATACTTGCCGGTAGGCACCAGTGATCCTTCTCTTTGGCCATGACGCGGGCCGGTCATCCCTTGACCGGCCACCGGCCGCAGTCAAAACTTTGGTACGAACAAGGCTAGTTTTTCGCACTGGCCGCACCCGCACTCGTACGTCGAAGGAAACAACGATGACTAACTCCCCGCACACCGCACCACGAGCTCGGCGCATCTCCATGGCAGTGGCCGCCGGCGCCCTGCTGAGCACCACGGCGCTGGCCGGTTGCTCGGTGGCCAATTCCGAAGATTCCACCAGCGGCTCGCAGGCGGCCGTTGCCGGCGACACCCTCCGGATCGTGCTGCAGCAGGAGCCTCCCACGCTTGAGGCCTGCGAATCGAATCTGACGAGCACCGGCGTGGTGGTCCGTTCGACCATCACCGAGCCGTTGATCGAACGCAATCCCTCCACCGGAGAACTCGAACCGAAACTCGCCACCGAATGGTCCAGCGAGGACGACACCACCTGGACGCTGAAGCTTCGCGAAGGTGTGAAATTCCACGACGGATCGGACTTCACCGCAGAAGATGCCGCGGCGACCATAAACCGCGCCGTCAACTCGGATTTGGGCTGCAATGTTGAAGGCTATGTCTTTGGCGACGATGACTTGGACGTCAAGGTGGTGGATGACAACACGGTGGAGGTCACCGCCTTGAAAGCGGACCCGATCCTGCCGCTGCGCTTGTCCTTCCTCGAAGTCGTCCCCGCGGAAACTTCGACCACCGAAAAGGTACGCGAACCCATCGGAACCGGTCCGTACAAGCTCGATGCATGGAATGCCGGTCAAAGCATCGATGCCTCGGCTTTTGCCGAGTACTGGGGCGAGGCCCCGGCCTTTGCCAAGGCGAACTACCAGTGGCGCTCCGAGGGAAGCGTGCGAGCTGCCATGATCACCTCCGGGGAAGCCGACATCGCCACCGGGCTGAGCCCCGAAGACAGCATCGGGGATCTAGGCGTCTCCTATCCGAACAATGAGACCGTCGCTTTGCGCATGCACGCGGACAAGGCACCATTTGATGACATCCGGATCCGCCAGGCGGTGAACTATGCCATCGACAAAGAAGCCATCGTCGCCTCGCTCTACGGCGGGCGCGACAAGGCCGCGGCCCAACTCGTGCCCGAAGGCGTCGTGGGGCACAGCGAATCCCTGCCGGTTTGGGAGTACAACCCCGAAAAAGCCAAGTCCTTGGTCGCAGAGGCAAAGGACGACGGCGTGGAAACCTCGGCGCAGATCAACATGATTGTGCGCACCGCACAGTTCCCGAAGATCGAGGAATTGGGGCAAGTCATCCAGGAGCAGCTTTCCCAGGCGGGGCTCAACGTGAATCTGAAGATGCTTGAGACCAGCCAGCATCTGACTTACCAGGTCCGGCCGTTCCCCACGGACGAGGACGGCGCCATCATGCTGATGACCCAGCACGGGAACCAAGCCGGTGACGCAGCCTTCACCGTTGACCAGTACATGACATCCAAGGGAGCCCAGTCGGCCTTCGGAACCCCGGAGCTGGATGAACTCATCGACACGGCGGATGCCGCCACCGGCGAGGACCGCCAGGCGGCCTTCGAAAAGGTCTTCCAGTACCAGAATGACGAGGTCGTGCAATTCGCCCATATTGCGCATCAGACGGGCATGCTCGGCATTGCCGGGACCGTGAGCTACGAACCGAACTCATCCTCGGGTGACGAGCTGCGCTTGGCCGAAGTCACCGCGAAGTAAGCATCCGATGCTGTTGAAGTGGAACAGATAATGACGAAAATTACTGAAGGTACACGGTCACATGTTCACCTATCTGCGTAAAAGGATTATCTCCTCTGGCCTGCCGTTGCTGGTTGTCATCGTGGGCGTTTTCGCACTGGCCCGGATGACCGGCAACCCGGCGGCGCTCTACCTGCCGTTGAATGCCACCGAGGCCATGCGAGAGGACTTCGCGGTCCGCAACGGACTTGACCAGCCGATCTGGGTGCAAATGGCACAGTATTTCGGCGGAATTCTCCGTTTGGATTTCGGCGAATCGATGCGCACCGGTGAAAGCGCGGGCGCCATGGCGTTGCGGGCTTTCCCCGCAACGCTGCAGCTGGCCGGCACCACGATGGCCCTCGCGATTGTGCTGGCGGTTATTGTGGGTTCCGCCGCGGCGCTGAAGCCCAACGGCATTTTGGACAGATTCTCCAGCTTCCTGTCCATGACCGCCGCGTCCATCCCAGATTTCTGGCTCGCGATCGTAGGAATCTGGGTGTTCGCCATCACGCTCGGCTGGGTTCCTACCTCCGGGGTGGTGGGCATGGCGGCCTGGGTGCTGCCGGTGGCGACATTGGTGATGCGACCCTTCGGCACGTTGGTCCAGGTGGTCCGCGGAGCCATGGTCTCTTCACTGTCTGAACCGTATATCAAGCTGGCGCGCGCCAAGGGTGCAACCCAATATCGGGTGGTCGGAGCGCATGCATTGCGCAATGCCGCTGCCCCGGGGCTCACCGTCGCCGGTGACCTGACGGTGGGACTGGTCAATGGCGCGGTGGTGGTGGAGACCATTTTCGGTTGGCCGGGCATTGGCAAGCTGATGATCGACTCCATTCTGCAACGGGATTTCGCGGTGCTCCAGGCCTGTGTGCTGCTGACCGCGGTGGCGATCTTTGTCCTGAACATCCTGATCGATATCGGCTACGCGCTGCTGGATCCGAGGGTTCGACCCAGCGCCGGGGCGCGCAAGCGCCGCAAGGCGCGAGTCGAGCACCGTGGACAGCAAAACGGTCCAAAAGCACCCACCACCCCAACTACTACCGGCTCGGCGGCGACCGCCGTGCTCGACGCTTAGGGGATAGCCATGACACAAATCCAAGATCAGCCGGTGCCCGGCAAGACGGTTAAGGCATCGGTCGCCCAACGACTGGGGCGGCCGAGCATGCTGAGCATGCTGCTGCGCGATAAATTTGCCACCGTAGCCGCGGTAATTCTCGGCTTCGTCCTGCTGACTGCGGCTTTCGGGCCATCCCTGATGGGTGAACTGGCCACCAATCAAGATCTGATGTTCATGAATAAGGCGCCATTTGATCCGGCAAATGGCTGGGCCTATATTCTGGGTTCGGATTCGCTGGGCCGTTCCATGCTTGCCCGGATGGTTGTCGCGACCCAGACCACATTGCTGGTCGCCGTTCCTGCGGTGCTCGTTGCCCTCGTCCTCGGTTCGCTCTGGGGAGTTTGGGCGGGCTATCACCGCGGCCGGCGCGAAAATATCTCAATGCGCCTGGCGGACATCATCATGTCCTTTCCCTCGTTGCTGCTTGCCGTAGTTGTTCTTTTTGTTTTCAGCCCGTCGGCTGCAAATATTGTGCTAATTCTGGCGATCACCCGCATCCCGATCTACATGCGTACCGCACGGGCCGAATCTGCCGAGCTGCAGTCGCGCACCTTTGTGGACGCGGCGCGGACCTTCGGAACCAAACCCAACTCGATTATCGTGCGGCATGTGATCCCGGTCGTCACCCCGACCCTGCTGACCCTGGCGACCCTGGAATTCTGTTTCGTAATGCTCGCCGAATCCTCGCTGTCATTCCTGGGGATCGGCATCCAGCCACCAGACGTTTCCTGGGGGCTGATGGTCGCCCAAGGACGCCAGTACCTGCAGACCGCCTGGTGGCTTTCGATCCTTCCGGGGCTTGCCATTGTGATCACCGCGGTGGCCGCGAACGTGCTGGCCGCATGGATGCGCATTGCCACCGATCCGGCCCAACGCTGGCGACTGACGTTGGATAAGCAGACAAAGAAGGACCTCACCGCAGTAATCAAGGACGCGAAATGATGACCGAGATGCTTGAACCGACAGCGCAATCAGATCCGCCTACCGACACGGTGCTCGAAGTCACCGGACTCGACGTGGACATACGCACTCCGCAGGGAACCGTGAGAGTGGTCAGCCAGGTGAGTTTCGCCGCGCGGCGCGGCCAGACGCTAGCCCTGCTGGGCGAGTCCGGGTGCGGGAAATCGATGACCGCCAAGGCCATTGCCGGGCTGCTCGACCCGGTGGCCTCCGTCGCCGGCGGCACCGCGGTACTCGATGGCCAAGACCTGAACCAGATGAATCCGAAACAGCGCCGGGCGGTCGCCGGCCCCGGGCTGGGTATCGTCTTCCAAGACGCGCTGACCGCACTGAATCCGGTCTATACCATTGGCACTCAGCTGGGGGAGGCGTTCCGCATCCACCGTGGGGCCAGCAAGAAGCAGGCCAAAGCCGAGGCGATCGACCTGATGCGCCGGGTAGGCATACCGGAACCCGAAACCAGAGTGAACTCCTACCCGCACCAGTTCTCCGGGGGCATGCGCCAGCGCATCCTGATCGCGATGGCCGTCGCGCTCAGTCCGCAGTTGCTGATCGCCGATGAGCCCACCACCGCTCTGGACGTGACGGTGCAGGCGCAAATCATGTTGTTGCTGCGTAAATTGCGTACCGAACAGCAGATGGCGGTTGTGCTCATTACCCACGACCTCGCGGTGGTGGCGGAAGAAGCCGACGAGGTGTGCGTGATGTATGCCGGAAACGTCGTTGAGCAAGGCAGCGTCGACAAGGTGTTCTCTCACCCCACCCACCCATACACCAAGGGGTTGCTCGAGTCGGTGCCGACCGATGCGCAGCGCGGCGAAGGGCTGTCTTCGATTCCGGGCAGCCCTCCGGAACTAACCAAGATTCCTGCCGGGTGCGTCTATCAGGATCGCTGCCCGCTGGCGAGTGCTATCTGCCGTCAAGAGCGCCCGCTGCTGCGGGACACGGCAGATGGACAACGCGCGGCGTGCCACTTCGCCGAAAAGGTGTCAGCGGCCAAGACCGGCAACGATGATGCCAACAACGTCAAGGAGGAAATCCGATGAGCACTTCGCCTAGTATGAGCCCCGAGAACGTGCTGGAGGTCAAGGACTTGTCCAAGACCTTCCACGTATCGGCCGGGGCCGCCGGAAGCAAAGAGCTACGGGCCCTGGACGGCATTAATCTCCATGTACGCCAGGGCGAAACCCTTGGGCTGGTCGGAGAATCGGGGTGCGGCAAGTCAACGCTTGCCCGCACCCTGATGATGCTGGAGACTCCGGATACGGGGACTGTGCGCTTTGAAGGGCAGGACCCCTTCGCCCTGCGGGGCAAGGAATTGCTTACCTGGCGACGCCGAGTGCAAATGGTATTTCAAGACCCTTTCGCCTCGCTTAATGCCCGCATGACCGCGGGGCAAATCATTACGGAGCCCTTTGCAACACACAAGGACCTGTATCGAGGAACCGCGGCCAAGAACAGAAGGCTGAATGAACTGCTGGATCTGGTGGGGCTGCGCGCAACAGATGCCGCCAAGTCTCCGCAGGAATTTTCCGGAGGACAGCGGCAGCGCATTGGGATTGCCCGGGCGCTGGCTTTGGACCCCGACCTGATCATCCTTGACGAGCCGGTCTCTGCCCTGGACCTCTCGGTACAAGCGCAGGTGCTCAATCTGCTCAACGATCTGCAGCAGGAGTTGGGCGTGAGTTACATCTTCATTTCCCACGATCTGTCGGTGGTTCGGCACGTCACCGACCGGGTCGCGGTCATGTATTTGGGCCGGATCATCGAATCTGGATCCACCGAGCAGGTCTTCGACGCGCCTCTTCATCCGTACACCGCCTCGTTGATGTCCGCGTCGCCGAAGCTTGATCCCGCTAAACGTCCGGCCAGGCGAATCGTGTTGCAAGGCGAGCTGCCATCACCGCTGGATCCACCGTCGGGGTGCCGCTTTCGCACGCGGTGCTGGAAAGCACAACCCATTTGCAGCGCAGAGCGGCCAGAAAAGATGACTAGAAATGACTCTGGTCAAGTCAGCTTGGGGATGCCCGGAGTCGGACCGGGCGCCGGAGCGCATGTGGCCGAATGCCACTTTCCTGTGGCTGATCCCTCCGAAGCGGGACTAATTCCTGCAGGTTAAACCGGCACTCGATGCACGCTGCTGGAGGCCGTGCCGGCGCTGCATGTCACGGCCTCCAGCAAGCCAGCGCGTAGCAGGCCAGATTGCATTGCATCATAGTGGCCTGCCAGATAGGTGAGTGAGGGGCGAAAGTGACAAGATGGTTCCAGACGTGTTCAACAACAAGGAGTCATCGTGAGCTACCAAGTCGGTCCCGCAGAACAGATTTCCAGAGGAGACGCTCTGCTGGTCCCCGCCAGTGACAGCGGCGCCAGCGAAGACATTGCGATTTTCCATGCAGCAGACGGCAATTTTTATGCATTGCAGGACGAATGCCCCCATGAGATCGCTTCGCTCTCCGACGGTTGGGTCGAAGGGTGCGAGGTTGAATGCCCATTGCACGCCTCCACCTTCGATTTGAAGAGCGGAAAGGTGCAGTGCCTTCCCGCCACCGATGACGCGCGCACCTACAAGGTTGCGGTAGTTGACGGGAATTTGGAGCTAGATATCTAAATGCCGTCAGTTCATATTGTCGGCGGTGGCGTTGCCGGATTTACCCTTGCGCGCGAATTGGTCAACAAGGGATATTCCGGAAGCATCAAGATCAGTGACCCCGAGGGGCTTCCCTATGACCGGCCACCGCTAAGCAAGTCGCTGCAGCGTGAGCACTTTGTTCCGCTCTCGTGGTTCGAGGAACATGGTGTGGGGCTGGTCCAGGAATCGGTCACCGAACTGAGCGTACCCACGGAGCCGGACGATTGGGTGGTGCTCGCCACCGGCACCACTCCCAACAAGCTTCAGGTGCCAGGCGCAGAATACGCGCGCAGCCTGCACAGCGGAGAAGACGCCGTTTTTCTGTCGTCGATGCTGGAAGATGGAATGTTCGGCCAACGAGTCCTCGTCATCGGCGCCGGACTGGTCGGTGCGGAGTTCGCCGCCACCGCAAAAATGCTCGGAGCGCAGGTGACCCTCGTGTCCAGCTCTTCGGCTCCGCTGTCCAAAGTCTTGGGCACAGACATGGCAACGGCGCTGCATGCCGAGCATTCCCGCCGCGGGATTACCTCGATGACGGGGGCGGTGACCGAGCTCGGTCCGACGCACGCGATGGTTTCCGGTCGGCGGATCGATGCAGAAATCATCGTTGCAGCAATCGGTGTCACCGCCGAAACCACGCTCGCAGCGGATATGGGGTTGGAAATCAACGACGGGATTGTTGTCGATGAATCCCTGCGCACCACCAGTCAGCGGCAGGTCCTTGCTATTGGGGACGCCGCGCGCATGGTTCAGCGGCCTCGTGCGGTGCACTGGGAAGCCGCCATGGAGGATGCAGCCATCGCTGCCGCAACCATCATGGGCACCGAAGCAACCGCACACTCGGTTCCCTGGTTCTGGTCTGACCGCCACGACAGCCACGTCGAAACGGTGGGGGACTTCGGCAAGGCAAGTCGAACCATTTCGCGGTTGAACCGGCGCGGCCAGCTGCAGGTACTCTTTGGTTTGGACGAGTCCGGAAGCCTGATCGCCGCATCAATGGTCGATGGCGGGCTGATGTCCAAGGCAGTTAAACGACTTATTGCCCGAGGCGTGACCCCGAGCATTGAAGAACTACGAGACCCACTGGTCGGTCCTCGCGACCTTGGACGGCAGGACCGAACATGATCACAGAACGTAATTCGCGGTTGCCCGAAGCTCTTCGCGTTCCGACGAAGCGCGTAGGAGCCGGATGGATAGCCGCGGTCGTCATTGTCCATATCGGCATCAATGTCGGATTTTTCGCGCCGATTCAGGTGCTGCTTGGCCTGCACGCCGAACAGCTGGACGCCAGCCAGAAAAACGCCATTCTTTCGCTGGTCACCGGTGTGGGCGCGGCGGTGTCGCTGGTTGCCAACCCGTTATTCGGTGCCTTGAGCGACCGGAGCACCTCGAAATTTGGCCGACGCGTCCCGTGGGTGATGTGTGGAACCGTCTTTGCCGCGCTGGCATTGCTCTTGATGTCCACCGCGCAGACGGTGACCATGCTGGTAATCGGCTGGGCGTTGATGCAGGCAGCCGGCAACGCGGCACTGGCCGCGATCTTCGCGGCCATCCCGGATAAGGTGCCGGTGGAACAACGCGGACTGGTCGGTGGACTGGTAGCACTGGGCCAGACCTGTGGTTCGCTTATTGGTGCGGTCATCGGCATGGTGGCCGCCTCGAACCTGGTTTTCGGCTATGCCATGGTCGCTACTGCGGTGGCGATCTGCGCCATTCCATTCGTATTGATGCGCCAGGACGTGCCGTTGCCCAAGGGAACGCTGGAACCGTTGAAACTCTTGGAATTCATCAAGAGCTTCTGGATCAACCCCCTGCAGTACACCGATTTCGGGTGGGCCTGGCTGACTCGATTCCTGCTGTATCTGGGCAGCCAACTATGTTTGGTATATCTGCTCTTCTTCTTGCAAGACGAACTGCATCATCCGGAACCAGCCACCGGGGTGCTGGTGCTGACCGCCATTTACGCCTTCTGCGTGATCTTCTCCTCGGTGATATCTGGACGCTTGTCAGATCGGGATGGGAAGCGCAAGAAGTATGTAATCATCTCCTCGGTCATCGTGGCCATTGCTGCCCTCACGCTGGCTTTCGCCTCTTCCTTTGGCACCGCAATCATTGCCGCGGTACTGCTGGGCATTGGTTTCGGAGCCTACCTAGCGGTGGATTTTGCCCTGCTAACCCAGGTCCTTCCGCATGAAGACTCACGGGGCAAGGATCTGGGCATGATCAATATTGCGAACTCCCTGCCTCAGGTCGTAGCCCCGCTTGTCGCTTGGCTGTCGGTGACTTGGTTCGGCGGATATTCAACCTTGTTCATCTGCTCCGCGGTGATCAGCCTCGTAGGTGCCGTACTGGTCACGAAGATCAAAAGTGTCCCGTAGCGGTAAATGACAATTGATTGGCTGGTGAATGAGGCACCTTTCATGGTGACTTTCACATTCTTCTTTTTCGGAGCGATGCTGCGCGGCAACGCGACCTATTGGGTAGGCCGCGCAGTGGCACGAGGGGTGGAAAACACCCGGTATCAAAGAATCATGCACGGAATTGTGTACCGGCGTGCCCAAAGATTCATTGCACGGTGGGGAATGCTTGCGGTTCCATTGTGCTTCCTCACCGTTGGAATTCAGTCTGCGGTTAATGCCTCGGCCGGGGCTAGCCGGATGCCGCTACGGCGCTACCTGCCTGCGGTGACGGTAGGAGCGCTGGCCTGGGCCTTGATTTACACGACCATTGGCATGGCGGTGTTCTACGCCTGGCTCTCGCTGGATTGGCCGTATATTGTTGCTGCCTTGTTGGCCATCGCGGTGGTCGTGTATTTTTTCCTCCGCTACCGCAAGCGCAATTCCGAACGGATCAGCGGTGCCGCTTCCGAAGAGAGCATGCCTGATCAATCATGAACTCACTATGATGTTGTTCTAGAGAATGTAAAGACGTCCAAGGCGGCAAGGCCCAAAAAAACTTGGTAGTGAAAGCTGGTGCAAATAGATGCTCAATAACCCCGCGTCTGGCGAAAAAAGAACTGCCCAGCTCGATGAGCTAGACCGACGGTTGTTGGCGCTGCTCTCGGAGAATTCACGTAGAACTAATAACTCGTTGGCCGAGGAATTGGGAATTGCGGCATCCACCTGCCTGGCTCGACTAAATGCCCTACGCGACTCCGGAGTCATCTCCCGATTCACCATCGAGGTCGATCCGCAAGTTCTTGGTCGGGAGCTCGAGGCGCTGATCTTCGTCAAAATACGTCCGGGCGCACGTCACCTGATGTCCAGCTTCGCTTCGGACATGCGTGCTAAACCCGGGGTCCGCCAGCTGTTCTTCCTCGGCGGCGCCGACGATTTCGTCCTGCACGTTGCTGTCCGGAACTCCTCAGATGTGCGGCAGTTCGTCTTGGACAACCTGTCAGCGAATCCCGCGGTGGCCACCACCCAAACTTCTCTGGTCTTTGAACACAGCCATGGAACCGACGAGTATTAGCGAATGGTTGCAACCCGGTTGGCACCCCTCGACGATACTGACGTTTGGATGAGAACGTATCGGGAATATGGTCCACGACGGAATCGAAGCCAGCGTGCGAAAGTAGAACGATTTGCAGGCTTCGGGAACACGCTCTCGATTCGTACTTCCTGACGATAGCGACTGGCATTATTCGAATAAAAATGCTAATATGAACGTTCTCTTCCGAGGTGAGGCGTTTCGAAGTCGCGAACCATCGCTGATGATGCCTCGGTCGAGGCTAGCCGCATCCGCGGTTGAGTTTTGAGGAGGCCGAGAACTTAATGAGTGTTGACGTAACTGTACTGGCCGCATTGGTCACCCTTACGGCGCTTGCTGGCGCCAGTATCTATCTGGTCGCGAAATACCGGCGAACACACGCAGCAGAGATCCGCGAGTCGCTGATTCGGCAGGCAAATAAGCATGGCGTCGTATCCCCGGAGAACCTGACGAATCAGGAGCTCAAGGCACATATTCACGAAGCTAAGCGCGACCGCAAGCAAGGGCAGATGAAGACCGCCTAGCAGGTATCGGCGCGCTACCTTCAATGGCGGCGGTGAATAGAACATTTCGGATTCGCTCACCGCCGTCATTTATTTCCCCGCTCAGGCTCTTCGCTAGACCCGTCGCATTCGCCGCCTGAGTGATGATGGACGGGTCGCAAAACCTAGATTAGTTAAAGAATAAATAATCTTCAGAATCATATTTACGCTTTGATTTTTAGCCTCTTTGATAAATGGCGCAAGTCACCATTTTTGCCGTAACTTCCGGTTATTCATGCGGATTGAATCACAAGGTGCTGTGACGTTGTGAACGAATTAGAGGGTTCTGTAAAAAAGGGGAAAATTTATGGGCTTTACTGGAATTACGATGTTGGCAAAAATCTAGGAGCAGAACATGGGTGCGATCCCTCTCGGCGAAGACATACTCTTGGCCCGTCATGGCGCAAGTGTCGTCAAGTTTCGTCAGGATCGCAAAAACCGTGCAACTGTTGCCTATCTGCGTGGGGGCGCAACGGATTCGGCGTCGAATCTGCTCAGTGCCCGAGCGCTTAGTCCGGCAGAATCGATTAGCCGCGGAGCAGTTTCCTACCTGGAAGATGAATCGGTAGTCAGCCGCCAGGAAGTGCGCTCGCTGGTGAAGATCTCTCTCGGGTTCAGCGCGGTGATGGGAATCGTCTTCGGCGGATTGCTGTTGGCTCTGTACAAGGTCGGTGGCAACGAGGCGATCGCGTCGCTGTCGACCATGGGTGCTATGCCCTAACTCCAGAATTTTCAAGCAGCTTGGGCGAAACCTATTGGTTTCGCCCAAGCTGCTTCTGTATTGCTGGTACTTCGGCTGTGTGCGCATCTCGGAGCGCCGCTGACAAGACTCGTAATTAAGAAATTCTGGGCATAGGATGGCGACAATCCCACGGATTGGAGCCCGACATGCGTTTCGTAATGGAAGTAAACTTCGACTCCGAGAGTATGAAGCTCAAGCCACTCGAGGAGTTGCAGAAGATACTCGCGGACTGGTCGAAGAATATCGCCATCTACCCGCTAGAGCCAGGCGCTCAGGGGGACATCCTCGATGCCGAGGGTGAAGAGGTTGGCGAATGGGCGTTCCTTGATGACTAATCCCGCTTCTTAGAGAACCGCCCGATCACATAACCTATGGCCAAAGTGGCGGAGAGCACGGCCCACAGCGGAGCGGCGGTGTGGAAGAGCAGCAGTTCCACACGCACGAATTGAAGGTTCTGCAAGATAAAGACCAGCGCAATAATTCCCAGCGCGATGGCTGCCCACTGTTTGGCCGAAAGCCTTGAACTCCCAGCAGGCGTACGGCTTTGCCTCATAGCTGGTCTCGCGAAGCCAGCAAGCCGAGCACCAGCGCGCGGATTCCGCGTCTAAAGGAATCGTCGCTGGTGTTGATTCCCGTCTCGCGCTGCGCCGCAACGGCCTGCGTGAAATTAGGGGTGGCATCTTGGCGATTGCTCGTGTCAAAAATGTCATGTGGCGCTGCGGTGTCCATGGCTGAGCCGAAGATGAACGACTCCAGGGCGACAATCGTCGGAACGATCTCGGATTCGGCGAGCCCGTAGTTTTTCAACGCCTTTGCCACATGCTCATACATGCCCAAGGTGCGTGGCGAATCGGCCACCGGGAGCACGGCGATAATCGGGATCAATGGAATGTGCTTGGCGAAAATATCGCGGTAGCTGGTAGCCCAGTGAATCAGCGCCTCGTGGATTTCTAGTTTTTCGAAGGCGGAGGTGTTCACCTCCGCCATCACCAATTCCTGAATCCATTGCAGCAGGTCTTGCTTGGAATCCACGTGGTTGTAGAGGGCCGAAGGCGAGACCCCCAAGGACCTGGCCAGTTGCTGCATGGTCAGTGCGTCATAGCCGTCCTGCGATACGAGACCCAGCGCGTGCTCGGTGATTCGGTCACGGTTGAGTATCGCTGTGCGTGGTCGACCGGCCCGTCGGGCACCTTCGGTGGTCATTCCAATTTCCCCCTGACGTGGCATGCTTCACAAGCGCATGTTCGTACTCTATGCTATACGCAGAGGTAAATGAACCAAATTCATTTAGCGTTGAGGAGAATTACCATGAAACAACTTGAACGTGACGTCGTTGTGATCGGTGCTGGGCCATCGGGTCTGACCGCCGCCTTCGAACTGCAAAAATGCGGCAAGACCGTGGCGGTGCTCGAAGCGCGTGACCGTGTAGGCGGGCGCACCTGGAGCGAAGAAATGGACGGCGCCACCATTGAAATCGGTGGCCAGTGGATCAGCCCGGATCAGACCGGATTGTATTCGCTGATCGACGAGTTGGGCATCGAAACCTTCGAACGCTACAAAGCGGGCAAGAGCGTCTATCGAACCACCGATGGCGAGAGCATCGTCTATGAAGGCGCGGATTTCCCGGTCGCGGCAAGCACCGTAGTCGAAATGAACAAACTCATTGAGCTGATGAATGAGCTTGCGGCACAGATGAATCCAGACAAGCCATGGGAGCACCCGCGCGCCAAGGAGCTGGACATGGTCTCCTTCCATCATTTCTTGCGCGAACATTCGGCAGACAATCTCGCCTGCGAAAACATTGGGCTATTTATCGCCGGTGGCATGCTGACCAAACCGGCGCACACCTTCTCGGCATTGCAAGCGGTGCTGATGGCATCCTCGGCAGGATCTTTCGACAACCTTGTTGATGAGGATTTCATCCTTGACCGTCGCATCGTGGGCACCATGCAGGGAGTTTCCAAAACGGTGGCCGCGCGCCTCGGCGACGACGTATTCCTGGAGAATCCGGTGTTGAAGCTCGAATGGTCTGAAGATGGGGTAATCGCCCACGGAGCTACCGTCAGCGTGAAGGCCAAGAAGGCTGTCATTGCAGTTCCGCCGAACCTGTACTCGCGCATCAGCTATGTGCCGGCGCTTCCCCGCAAGCAGCTGATCACCCACCAGCACCACTCCATGGGTCTAGTGATCAAGGTCCATGCCGTGTACGAGACGCCGTTCTGGCGAGAAGCCGGGCTATCCGGAACCTGTTTCGGCCCAAGCTCCTTGGTCCAGGAACTCTATGACAACACCTACACCGGAGAAAGCACCGGTACCCTGGTCGGTTTCATCTCTGACGTCAACGCCGATGCCATGTGGGAACTGAACGAAGAAGACCGCAAGAAGCAGATCCTGCAGGGGATCTGCGAATTCCTCGGCGAGAAAGCCTTGGAGCCAAAGGTCTTCTACCTTTCGGATTTCGGCGCCGAAGAATGGACCCGAGGGGCCTATGCCACCAGCTACGACTTGGGCGGCCTCTCGAGGTTCGGCGCAACCCAAAATGACAACGTCGGACCGCTCTACTTCTCCTCCTCAGATCTCGCCGGAGAAGGATTCCAGCACGTGGATGGCGCCGTGCGAATGGGCCGCCGCTCGGCCGCACGAATCATCGCCGAGCTTGACGGGGCCAGCTACGACGAAAACTATGACGGTGTGGCTCCACTGAATAAGGTCACCGCCTAGCCATGAAATTGCTTGTAGGATACACCGCAGATCAACGCGGCGCCGAAGCCATCGAACTGGCCGCGGCCCTGGTGCAGGGCACCTTGTCACCCAGCCTGGTGATCGCGATAGTGCTCCCTGCCAGTACCCCGTTTAGCGCCGTCTATCCCGGCGGGGACCACGGATTCGACTCGATTCTCTCCGCCAAGGTCGATGAATGGGCCGCCCACGCGCTGAACCAGGTCCCGGCGGGAGTCACCGTTCGCGTGGTAGCCCGCTCGGTGCCTTCGGTGGCCGAAGGTCTGATGGAGCTGGCCGAAGACAGCGGAGCCCATGGGATCGTCTTGGGCGGACGCAAACGCCACCGGGCGGGTTTCTTCATGCCCGGTGGCGTGGCGAACGCGCTCCTGCACGCTTCGAGCGTTTCGGTGATCATGTCCAGCCCGCAAGCGCTAGCCTCGCTGCGTGCGGCCCAAGGGAGGATCACCCGCATGACAGCCTTCGTGGGGGACCGCCCCGGGGCACGCGAGGTGATCGCCAGCGCAGCTAGATTCGCCACAGCCCGTGGCGTGGATTTACGTGTGGCCACCCTCGTGGCTGACTCTGATGTGTCTGACCCGGCCACCGAGCTGAACCAGCATCTGGTGCGCACCAGGAAGTTCCTCACCGAACTGACCGACTCCATGGGACTGCAGGCATCCGTTGAAGTGGTTTCGGGGCAAAGCCTGGATGAGGCCATCGAGTCCTTGGAATGGATTGATGGCGAATTCGCCATTCTTGGCTCGGCGCGGCTTGCCGCCACCCGGCGCCTATTCATCGGTCCCAAGGCACAACGAATTCTGCGCCAGCTCAACGTCCCCATGGCCGTGGTGCCGAACTAAAAATCCGTGGAGCGGTCGCTGCCCGCACCCTGGACAGACGACGACGCCTGCCCAGCATGAACCCCAGAAGGTAATCACTATGTCGCAAGATCTCAGACGGGACACCGTCGAGCAACCGGACACCGGCCTGCACTCCAAGGGCCTGTCCACCGGCACCGTAGGCGTGCTGGGACTGGTCGTGATCGGTATTTCCTGTATTGCCCCGGCCTACACCTTGACCGCCGGCCTAGGCGCCACGGTGTCCGAGGTCGGCACGCAACTTCCGGCCATCTTGCTGGCGGGTTTCATTCCGATGCTGCTGGTGGCACTGGGCTACCGCGAGCTAAACAACGCGATGCCGGACTCGGGGACTTCATTTACCTGGGCCACCCGCGCCTTTGGTCCCATGATCGGTTGGATGGGCGGCTGGGGTCTGATCGCGGCGACGGTGATCGTCTTATCGAATCTGGCGGCCGTAGCCGTGGATTTCTTCTATATCCTCATCGCCCAGCTCACCGGCAATCAAGCGATTGCCGACCTAACGGATAATCTTTGGGTCAACATTCCCACCACACTGGCCTTTATCGCCGCGGCGGCTTATATTTCCTATCGCGGACTGAACGCAACCAAGGTGTTTCAGTATATTTTGGTCGGTTTCCAAGTATCGGTGCTGCTGCTCTTTGCCGTCATGGCCTTCACCAACAGCACGCCCTTTGACCGCACGCCGATCACCTTGGATATGTTCAACCCGGCGAGCGTGGATTCATTCTCGGCCTTTGCCGCGGGCATCTCGCTATCCATCTTCGTGTTCTGGGGATGGGATGTCACGCTGACCATGAACGAAGAAACTACCGACCCCAACAAGGTACCCGGACGCGGCGCGACCTGGACAGTGCTCCTGATCATCGCCTTGTATCTAGCGGTTTCCTTGGGGGTCCTCTACTGGGCAGGTGTGGGTGAAACCGGGCTCGGGGCAGGCAATGAAGCGAACCAAGAATCGATTTTTGCGGTGCTTTCGGGGCCGATCATGGGTCCACTGGCCATCCTGATGTCATTGGCGATTCTCTCTTCTTCGGCAGCCTCGCTGCAGTCAACCATGGTGTCTCCGGCACGCACCTTGCTCGCCATGGGCTATTACAAGGCCTTGCCGCCGAGCTTCGCCAAGATTTCGCCACGCTTCATGTCGCCCTCGGTAGCTACCATCGTCTCGGCAGCTGCCGCCGCGGTGTTCTATGTCGTGACCCGGCTGATCTCCGAAAATGCATTGTGGGACACCATCACGGCGCTCGGGCTGATGATCTGCTTCTACTACGGGCTGACGGCGCTGGCCTGCGTCTGGTATTTCCGCGGTGAACTATTTACCAATGTGCGGAATTTCTTCTTCAAATTCTTGGCTCCTTTGGTCGGCGGTGTGGTGCTGCTGGTGATGTTCTTCAGCACCGCCGTCGAATCGATGAACCCCGATTATGGTTCCGGATCCGCGATCGGCAACGTGGGAATGGTCTTCATCCTCGGCGTAGGTGTGCTGCTGCTTGGCGTAGCAATCATGCTCTTCACCAGGGTGCGGCATCCCGCTTTTTTCAAGGGAGAAACAATCAAAACGCGTTGAGCGCAGCCATAATGTGCCCTCAACAAATATCATTGAACCACCCACGAATGCCTTGTGGGTGGTTCAATGAGTTCATGGCTACTTCGGTTCTTTTTATCTGCTCGCGCAATGCAGGCAAGTCGCAAATGGCTGCGGCATTGATGGATCTTGTTTCTGGCGGCACGGTCACCAGCTATTCGGCCGGTACAAACCCTGGCACCGTGATCAATCACGAGGCGGTCGATTCTTTGGCCGAAACCGGTGCAGACATGTCTGCCGGAACGCCTAAGGCTATTGATTCGTCGGTCGTGGAGAAGGTGGACCGCGTAGTCATCTTGGGGAGCGAAGCCAACCCGAGCATTGACGAAGCGATCCCCACCGAACGCTGGATCACCTATGAACCGAGCGAAGACGGGGTCACCGGTGCGGAACGGATGAATATGATCCGTGACGAAATTGCAGATCGCGTTCGCGAACTGTTCCATGAACTGGAGAAGTAAGATCACCACGAGCAAGACCAAGCAGGGCAAGAATTCATGGTGGCTTCCAGGCATCTGCCTAGTCCTCACTGGCTGGTGCGCCAACCAGTACGTATCGCTTATTAGCTGGTACCAGCAGCACCGCGAGTTGAACGAAATTGAAGCGATGCTGGTGATGGGCAGCTATTTGCTCGGCATGATCCCCACTTTGCTCTTGGGCGGGCCCCTGGCCGACAAATTTGGCCGCAAGCCGTTCACGCTGCTGGCGCTGACCGCGTCCACGCTGGGTTCGGTTGCCATGATGTTCGGCATGGTGAACGACTCCGGGTTGTATCTCGGACGTGTCTTCACCGGAATGGGGATGGGACTGGCGATGGTCGCGGTGACCAGCTGGGTTAAAGTACTGAGCGTCGGTCCGGCAGGAGCCACTCGTGCGGCCCTGTGCACCTCGGCAGGCTTTGCCTTGGGACCGATAATTTCCGGTGCAATAGTTGGCGCGAGCGCTAGCCCCGAACTGGCTTATGGAATTCACGCCGTAGCTGCTGTGTCTTGGCTGCTGCTGATCACCACAGTCAAGGAAGAAAAAGCTGCCAAACTTCGAACAGCTGGAGGCAGCACCACGGCGGAGAATCTCGCCCGCTTCAGATTCGTAGTTCTTCCAGCGGCTCCGTGGGTCTTTGGGCTGGCCGCTAGTGGCTTTGCCATAGTTCCCGCATTGAGCACGGACGCTGGCCAGTCATCGCTGTTCTACACCACCGCCGCGGTTGCCATCACCATGGGCATGGGAGTGATCGTCCAGCCACTGGCCAAACGATACAACAACACCAGCAAGGTGAACCTATTGCTCGCCGGGCTCACTCTGGCGGTCCTGGCTTTTCTCTTGATGATCGTGGTTTACACGACCGGCTCCGAAGCCTTGGGCGTCGTCGCCTTTATTCTCTCGGGTTCGGCAAATGGCGTCTTGCTGGTGGCTGGATTGAGCCAGGTGCTTGACCTTGCCGGATCGGCAGAAATGGGCAAACTCACCGGACGGTTCTATGCGGTGTGCTTTATCGGATTTAGCTTCCCGACCCTCTTCGCCATGTGGCGTCCATTCGCGGACCCCATCTGGTTTATCGCGTTGCTAATCGGGCTTTGCTTGCTCAGCATGGTGTGCGTATTTGCCGCGCGTAGAAACCTTCCGGCAAGGACACTGGATCTAGTAGCTAGCTAGTTCTTGGTTCCGCTGAGTTTCTTGAGCAATTCGGTGGTGCGGTAGGGGATCACGTCGCGCAGAATCATCGAGGTAGATGTGCGCGTGATGCCAGGACATAGGCGGATCTCTTCGGAGACTCGATATAGATCATCTGGATCGGTGGCCGAGACGCGGATCAACAAGTCGGTTTCACCGGCCGGTGCAACACATTCGAGTACCTCTGGGATGCCGCGAAGTGCCTCGATGGCTTCATTCAAACTTGACTGGTTGAGCTCTGCACTGACGAACGCGCTGACTCCGCGCCCCATCGAGCTTGGCAGGATCCGTGCGGTATTTGGACGCAACGCGCCAGAGTGGGCCAGCCGTTCCAGCCGGGTCTGCACGGTGCCGCGGGCCAAACCCAGCTGCTGTGCCAGCATCATGATCGGCACTCGGGGATCGGCATCCAGGGCCAACAGGATTCGGCGGTCGGTCTCATCGAGCTGATACGTTTCCGAATGCATATGGAGTTTCTCCTGGGCTGGCAAGTTGGGTGGGCGGCGGCGTAAGTGCCTTCATAGGATTTTAGTCAAAATGACCAGCCGCACCCAAGTGTGTTGCACGGTCTGACCGGTTTTGTTGCGTCTAACTCATTATGTGTCATCGCCCGGATGCAGTCGAATCTTCGAACACCAACTTATCCACAACTTGCCTATTCCCACACCAAATAACCGCAAATAACAGTAACCTATCAAGTATGAGGTTTATGAGATTGGAAGACGTCGCCGAAGAGTTGAACGTCAAGCTTCCGCAGGTACGCGCACTGGTGAAAAGCGGCGAGCTTCCGGCGATACAGATTGGTGGACGTGGCATGTGGCGGGTCGAAAGGGTCGAATTGGAAAACTACATTCAGCACCGCTATGCCCAAGCCCGCGACGAAATCAGCGACGGCAGCGAATAGCGCATGTGTAGGCGACAGCAGTAAATCCCGACCGAGGGACAGCCCCGGACGGGATTTACCTCTAGGAGTGCAACTACTCCTGCATAAAACGTTCCAAAGATGCCTTCACAAAGGGAGCTTGGTCTTCGTAGTTCTTCGCGAATCGTTCATCGGCCACGTACATCTCGGCCAACCCCAATACATATTGCCTAAGCTGTGCTTCATCTCCCTCATGGCCCGGGGTTCCGGGGATGCTATTGAGCCAAGCTACATGCTCCGCAGCAATTTGTTGGGCTCGGTCACCAGTTGGGTCTATGCCTGAACGCCCAGCCTGTATCCACTTTTCATTTAGGTCTTTCACCTGCTGCAGCTGTGCGGCCTGTTGGTCCTTCGACTGTCCGCGCCACCACTGATCCGACTTTACGTAGCTCTCTTGGCCCCAACGGGCGACTACCTCGTCTTTGTATTGTTCGTTGAAGCCGTCGAAGGCTTGATCTACATTCATGCTCTCTCCTGATCTTAGCGATTGGATGGTGTGCCTCAGGGCGTTGATTTGGGCATCTAAAGCAGTGCGTTGGTTCCACAACTCGGTGATATGGGTTTGGAGGGCAGAAATCTCATCTTGATGCTCATCAATGATTTCGCCAATGGTTTCCAGCTTCAGTCCCAACTGACGCATTAGAAGAATGCGCTGCAGGCGCACCAACTCATGCCGGGTGTAAAAACGGTACCCATTGTCTGCGGTCCAGCTCGGATGGAGTAGACCGATATGGTCGTAGTGGCGCAGGGTTCGACTGCTCACACCTGCGGCCCGTGCCACTTCACTGATCGAGTGCGCACCACCGGGATTGGTCGACAGAAAATCGTTCATGGCTACCACGCTAAGGGTTGACGCAGCGTCAAGGTCAAGGCGTAATGATGTTTCTGCAGACAAAGTTGTCCTGCAAATGCCAACCTTGTGTAGATTTACTATGAATGCCGATTTCGGCACCGACTGCACCCGCACCAGGAGCGGACTTGGCACCGACCATTACCCAACGCCGTTGGGCGCTGTATACGCTGTTTTTCCTCCCCGGGCTGACGATGTCCTCTTGGGTAACCCGTACACCGGCCATTCGCGATCTGCTCGAAGCTACCCCCGCCAAGATGGGGCTTGTGCTCTTCGGCTTATCCGTAGGATCGATGCTTGGAATTATCTTTTCCGGAAAGCTCGTTGCGCGTTTCGCGGCCCGTCCGGTGATCCAAGCAGGCTCATCCGCCGTGATTATCTCTATGCCGCTGATTGGAATAAGCGCCCACTTCCAATTGGAATGGTGCGTCGCCGCGGGTCTATTCATCTTCGGCGCCGGAATGGGCAGTGCAGAAGTTGGCATGAACGTGGAAGGAGCCGAGGTGGAACGAATCACCAAGAAGCCATTCCTTGCGAGCCTGCACGGCTTCTTCTCGCTCGGTACCGTCATTGGGGCGAGCCTCGGGATAGTCTTCACGTCGCTGGCCTTCCCTGTGATTTGGCACTTAGTGCTCAGCGGCCTGCTTTCTCTCGCGCTATTCCTCTACGTCAATCGCTATCTTCCGCAGGGAACCGGAAAAATCGATACGCACAGGCAAGATGGAGAAGTGCCGCAGCGCACCGCGCGGTTGTGGCTGGATCCTCGCTTGTTGCTGATCGGCTTCATCGTCTTGGCGATGGCGCTCGCCGAAGGGTCCGCCAATGATTGGCTCCCGCTGGTCATGGTGGACGGCCACGGGTTTGACCCGGCCGCGGGCTCCCTGATTTTCACCGGCTTCGCGTTGGCGATGACCATTGGCAGGTTCTGCGGCGGCTGGTTCATCGCACGTTTCGGCGCGAGCCGGACCTTTGCCGTGAGCGCCTTCCTCGGTGCCTCCGGCCTGTCCGGCGTCATCTTTCTCGAAAACCCGGTTCTTGCAGGCAGCGCAGTCATTCTTTGGGGAATCGGCACCTCGCTCGCATTTCCGCTGGCGATTTCTGCCGCTGGAGCCTCGGGAAATGATCCTGCAGGACGCGTCGCCGTAGCAGCAACCATTGGATACATCGCATTCCTGGTCGGCCCGCCACTCCTCGGATTCGTGGGTGATGAATTTGGGCTGCGTCAGGCATTGATCCTGCCTTTGGGGTTTGTCATCGTGGCGATGCTCTTATCCTCCGCAGTGTCCGAGCGAAAGATCAAGATTGAAAGAGTCCATAGCGAAGCCGTTGAAGACAGTGATCCACGACACTAAATTCAGTGGATTCGGCAGAATGTCGGCTCTAAGGTACCTCAAAGTATTAGGACTGATCATATTGATCACTCATCAACAGGTCGGTTGCACACAGTGATTGATTTGGTATTTACTGGTTTCAGTTGAAGTCATCGGGTTACCGCCTGGCATGGCTTACGCCGATCACCGTAAAGATCACCCACATCTTCGCGGGCGCATCTAGACACGGGACAAATACACCGTCGTCGGGCGTCAAAAGGTCTGATCAAGAGACCCGTACACGCTTCCCTGTTTGAGGGGAAACGTGTACGGGTCTCTTTGGCGTTGTGCCGCGGGGCAGTGCAGCCCAAAACGATCCGAACCGCCGTATGCGGTGAACTTGTCGACGCTGTGACACCGGTGGCCGACGCACTGAAATAGCTCCTGAGGTCCTAGAATCAGACTCGCTCCTCTGACAGAATGAGCCCGTGGGAGCACATACGTTGAATATGAGAAGCAGCCGGAACTTCTGGAGTCCCTGGTGGGCCCAGATCGTTGCGGGGTTATTCGTTGTACTTCTTGCGGTTGCTCCTTGGCTTTGGTTGTGGCTTGGCCAACGAGACGAGTCGCTGTTGCCTGCTCCGGATTCCGACGCAGCGGGCCTGATTATTGTTTTGTCCCTTGTCGCTCTGCTCGGTGGTTGGTTTGCCCGAGCCATAGGGCGGCGCGCGACGAGCTTCGCGATTCTGACCGATGTGGGCATGATGCTCTTCCTCTTGGGACTAGCGGCGCATTGGATATTGGGCGGCGAGCCGAATTTTCTGCAGGGGGGTGCCAGCCCCGAAACTCAAAGGGAACTATGGGTTTTCGGAACGCTGCTGGTGATTTCCCAGATCCTCTATTTTGTCATCGCAAAATTGCGGCTGAGCGTGGTGGCCCTGCTGGTCGCAGTGCTCGCATTCAGCGTGGGGCAATGGATGCAAATGGTGGCGACGTATACTCCGGCCGATCCAAACATCTATTCCTCGCTGACCTATGCCGGCCCGTTGCTGCTCGGATTCGTGCTGGGATTCCTTGGTTTTCTCCGAGCCTGGCATCTGGTTCTCTGGATTATTGCCTTGGCAATTCAATGGATCATGCCCGCGGTGATCTCCGCGGTGGTCACGATCTTGGAAAACCCTGAGGGGTCATGGGGCGCATCCTTGAGCAGATTCGGCGAGCTGACCGTAGCTGCCGTACGGCAATCCGACTGGATCATTCCGGCGTTGGTGACGCTTGCGACGGCGATGCTGGTGAGCGTCATTCTGCTAATTGTCCGCAAGGTCAGGCGGCGCTCCTACTAGCCCCGCTGCGGCCAATGCGCTCGCAGCCTTGGAATGCAGGCAAATTCTGGAATACTCGAAGGAGATTGGACCTCCAGCACCGGGCACCACCTGACGTAAAGGAAGATTCGTGATGGACAAGAACTACACCAAGGTAGCAAGTTCCCTGTTGGCTCAGGAATTGGGCGATCTTGAATTAGCGAATCCGATTAAGCCAGGGAGCTACTCGGCCCAGCGGATCAGTTCCGCTTCCGGCGCCACGCTCGTGCAGATCGCTTTTGACGCAGATGTCGAATTGGCCGAGCATAAGGCAGCCACTCCCATCATCGTGCAGGTTCTCGACGGGCAAGTGGACTTCAGCGTCGGTGATCAGACCCATCAACTGAGCTATGGCGGAATGATCCAGTTGGAGGCCGGTGTGGTCCACGCCGTTTATGCGGAAAACCCTGCCCGCATTTTGATTACCTTCATCGACGTTTAGCGCTGTAGTAGCTGGCCGTTCCCATCTCCGAATAATTCTGCGCTGAGTTCCACGACCGGCAGCGACACAGAAGCGGCCAATGCCGAGACATGGGTGGCAGGCACGGGCAGCCAGCGCAATTGGTATTCGGCCGGGCGCTTCACCTCGGTCCACTGACCTTCACGCTCGGCGCGAAGCGCACGCGCCGATAGCACCGGGACGGCGGACGGCTCTTGGCGTAGCCCCGTGCCGGAGGCTTTGAGCAGAGCCTCCTTGGCCGACCATGCGATGAGGCGCACCCTATCCGCATTGGCCTCTCGACGAACCAGTCTGCGTTCCGCGGCGGTGAGCGCCACGTCATCAAAACCGGCAAAGACGCCTTCGGGAGAAAAGCCGGGCCCCCGCTCAATGTCGACTCCAAGGTCGATCCTCTTCGGGCCGACTGCCGCGATGAACATTTTGCGGGTGCGCGAAAGCGAGATGGAATGCTCTGGGGATGCAGGTTTCCCATGCTCTACAGAACCGCACGAAGTGCAGCGACGAGAGATCCGCAGCTGCGCGGCCATCGCCAGATCGCCGTGCTGGACATGCGCCAGCAGTAAGCGCAGCAGCGTGCGTGCCCCGAGGAAGGCCTCGCGGTCTTCGGCCTGCAGGAAGTCGGTTGCGCGCCTCGCTTCGGTGCCAAGAATCTGCTCTGGACCGCCAAAGTTCTCCGCCGCCAGCTCGACCTCGCGGGCGGTAGCCACCGCGTAGAAAATCTGTGACTGAGAATTATCGATGCCCATGTGCTCAAGCCTACGTGCTGGAATTCTGGAGGGGACGCACAACGGGTCACGCCGGTCGAGGACCGGCGGAGCGCCTAGTGCATCGGAAAAGTAAGCCACCTTACCTCTGCGTGTTTTAAGACGTCGATCTGGGAAAATGATGTGCGAGTCGGGCCCGATTGTGGGAGGGTGTTGCGTAGAAGTACTTTCGGTGGCGAGCTTGGGGCGGCTTTCCTTGTGGGGTGGGTGCCGATTGAACGAACTAGCACAAGCCGCTCGGACATTGCCAGATGCCTTATGAACCGTGATGGATGAGCGTCGCCGACTGATATCAGGTAGGGACTTATGAGGAATCCGGGACGCACCGCAGCACTGGCCTTGGCCGTGACCATGACAATCGGAACCGGCGCTCAGGCAGCCGCAGCGCCACCGGCATCCGCAGATGTGCCGAACTCCTTGCCGACGGCGAAGCTCACCGTCCAATCCGCCAAATCGGCAACAATCAAGCGCACCACGGCAAACCTGCGGTTGCGCGAACGGGCCACAACCTCCTCAGCCACGTTGCTGGTGATCCCGATGGGCACCAAAGTCAGCGTGCTGGCGACCAGCCATGGTTGGAACAAGATCAAGTACGGCGGGAAAACCGGGTGGTCCGCTGGCTCATACCTGGAAAAAGACTCGTCCACCACGGATTCCAAGGGCGGTTCGGTGCGCTATACGACGGCGAACCTCAACCTGCGCACCGGGGCCGGGACCGGCTACCGTTCGCTCGGTGTGATCCCCAAGGGGGAGAAGGTCACGGTTTCGAAGACGTCCAGGGGATGGGCCAAGGTGACCTCGTCAAAGGGGACCGGTTGGTCCAGCGCCAGCTACCTGACCTCGAAGGGTTCTTCGTCGAAGCCGAGCAACCCGAAAACGGAATCTTCGGAGGGCTCGCGCTATACGACCGCCAACTTGAATCTGCGCACCGGGGCCGGAACCGGCTACCGCTCGCTTGGGGTGATCCCGGAGGGCGAAAAGGTCAATGTCCTGCGCACCTCGGGCAACTGGGCCCAGGTCTCGTCCTCGAAGGGGACCGGTTGGGTCAGCCGGACCTACCTGGGCGGTGGCGCCTCCAATTCCGGACCAGAGACCCCGCCCACCGCCAAAAAGTCAGCGTACACCACGGCAAACCTGAACGTGCGCTCCGGGGCCGGAACCAACCACCGTTCGCTCGGCGTGATCCCCAAGGGCGAGAAGGTCACTATCCACACGACCTCCAGCGGCTGGTCGAAGGTAAGCTCCTCTCAAGGCACCGGTTGGGCCAGCAGCGCGTATTTGTCCACGAGCGCCAAGAGCGACAGCCAGCCCAAGGATGACGACGACAGCGTCCGCCCTATCGGGGGCAGCACCCAGTGGACCACCGCGAACCTCAACCTGCGCAGTGGGGCCGGCACCAGCCATCGTTCGCTCGGCGTGATCCCGAAGGGGGAAAAGCTCACCGTCCACCTGACTACGGCGGGCTGGTCGAAGGTGACCTCCTCGGAGGGGACCGGCTACGTCAGCGCCGACTACCTGAGCGACGAAAAACCGTCCAGCGCGCAATACCGCTGGACAACCGGCAGCTTGCATTTGCGCACCGGCCCGGGGACCAATTATGCAAGCAAGGGAATTCTCCCGGCCTATGGGCGAGTGCAGCTGATCAGCGCGCAGAACGGCTGGGCCAAGGTGACCAGCGGCGTCGGCACCGGATACGTCAGCTCCCGCTACTTGAGCACCGCCGAGCTGCACCCGGTGCGCAGCGATACCCAAGGGGGCATCAAGCAGCTGCGGCAGCTGTTCGCCGGTGACTTCACCTCGCTGGGCACGGTGCGTCCCGGATCCGTTGGCCACAGCTCCGGCAAAGCCGTGGACGCGATGATCGGCAATTACCACAGCGCCGCCGGAATCGCCGCCGGAGACCGCATTTCCCAGTTCCTGCTGGACAACCGCAAGCAGCTGGGAGTCCACTACCTGATCTGGCAGGACAAGATCTGGCTATCTGAGGCGAAGGGCTGGGAGCCGTACTCGACCTCTGGCAAGTACGGCACCCAGTTCACCGACAACTGGAATGACACCACCCGGCATATGGACCACGTCCACGTGGAAACCTACGGCGATTCCGCCACCGGAGGCGCTCTGGATTACAGCGCGCTGAACGGCTAGGCAAGTAGAGGGCTGCGGATCCTGTCCCCTGAGGGCAGGGCCGCAGCCCTTGCGTTTCCCTGCAGGGGTATTGTGTCTCACCGCACGCGCAAGGACAGACTCTGCTGCGCTTCAGCCGCGGAATACGGCATGTTGGATCTCCACCGAGATCCTGTATTTCTTATTGCTTCGAGGAATGGAATGACCTGAAGCGATCATCCGGAAAAAGCGCCAATCGGTAAATCAGCAGTCCGGGCTCCGACCGGTGCCTGGCATGGGCGCTCTTAGCCGGGCGCAGCAATGGTAGTTGATAGCTGCCCGCGGTTACCTATCCAGCCATGACGGTGCCGCAGCGCTCAGCCCTTGTTATCCTCGGCCCAACGGTGTCATTCTGAGGTATGGGTGCGAACATCACTTGGTATCAACCTCGCCGCCGCCGGGCGTCGGCTGCAGCCATCGTGGCGGCGCTCGCCGTGCTGCTCTCCGGCTGTGCTCCCACCGAAGGGGCCGAGGACTACCCCGTGCCGCATCACAGCTTCGTCAGCCGCCCGGATCTGACGCCGCCGAAATTGGCAGTTTCGCACGGCGAAACCGCGGCCGCAAAGCACGGGGGAATGACCGAGTATATTTTCTTGACCCCGGGCTACGAGACCGGCACTCCCTCATCCGGGGCGATGATCTTCGATGCCCAAGGCGAACTTGTCTGGATGGAACCGATCGACCCGGAGGACCCTAAGGACAACTATTTTGACCTTCGTCCGCAGGAATACCGCGGCGAAACAGTATTAACGGTCTATCAGGGCACCAGAGACGGAGGCCGCGGCAATGGCGAGATTCTCATCCTCAACGCCGCCTACGAACAGATTGCCAGCGTCACCACCGGCGGTTCTCTAGGTCCGGGCAAGGCAGACTTCCACGACTCGACCATCACCGCAGCCGGCACCATGCTGATCGCTTCCTATGTGCCCACCCCGGCCGATCTGTCTGCCGTGGGAGGCCCGGAGGATGGAAACATCGAAGATGCGGTGATCCAAGAGGTCGACATTGCCAGCGGCGAGGTGATCTTCGAATGGAGCGCGCTGGATCATGTTCCGCTGACGCAGACGATGCTGGATTTCGACTCCGAACGGGCCGCGCAGACGGAGGACGAGGACGAACTGGGCACCGCGGAAAAGCCTTTTGACTACTTCCACATTAATTCGATAACCGAAGACCACGACGGCGCAATTCTCGTCTCGGCCCGGCATACTTCGGCGGTGTACCGGCTGGACCGCACCACCGGGGAGGTGGTCTGGACGTTGGGTGGATCGGCCAGCGACTTCGACCTCGATGAGGATGCCGTGTTCGTCTGGCAGCATGACGCGCAGCGAGCACCCGACGGGACGCTGACGCTGCTGGACAACCACGCCAAAGGAGATGAGAGCGAACGGTCCTCCCGGGGGCTGCGGCTGTCACTGGACGAGGGGGCAATGACCGCCTCGGTGGTCACCGAGTATGCTCCGCCGCAGGAACGGGCGGCCGGCAGCATGGCCAACGCCCAAGAACTGTCCAACGGCAACATGCTTATCGGCTGGGGCTCGCAGTCCTATTTTTCGGAATACAACCATGATGGTGAATTGCTCTACGATATCTGCCATGGCGATGCCTGCTACCCGGAAGGATTCTCTGGGGGAGGCACCAGCTACCGGGCGTACAAGGCTGCGTGGCACGGGCAACCATCGACCGACCCGCAGCTCACGCTCCGGGATCGCACCGCATACGTCTCCTGGAACGGTGCTACCGAGGTCGCGCAATGGCGCCTGCTAACCGGGGACGACGCGGCAACCGCAAGCGAACAGGCCACCGTCGAACGGGAGTCCTTTGAAACAGCCATCCCGTTGCCCGGCGATGCACGGTACGTCGTTGTTGAAGCCTTGGACGGCAACGGTGAGGTGCTTGGCAGCGCAATGCACCAGGAGTAAGCGACTGGCAGGTAGGCCGGTGTGGATTTCGACAGCTCGGCTCGTCGGGCTAGCTCGCTGACTCCGACACAAGTGGCCGCTGCATCGCCGAAGGCCCGGAGCAAGGCCATGGCCTTGTCTTCGGCGGTGCGTGCATCGCGGGATTCCGGATCCTGGGAAGTCAAACATGAAGTGGGCCGATCTGCATGCAATTCATTGCCTGAAATCGGCGGAATCCACCATCACCGGATTCGGCGATCTAACCGCGGCGGGGATCCGACATGCATCCCCCAAGATTGCATGTCGGATCCCCGATTTCCGCCCCCAGCGGCACCGGCTCAGCGCACCACGATGGTGATCGCCTTGCTGGTCCGATCGACGGTGATCTGGTCCCCGCCGGCTCCATTGAGCGCAGGCAGCGCCGCGGACTCGGCGTTCGGCACCGGCTCGACCGGGCTATCCGCGCCAGCGTCCGCACCTTCAACCGGTGGCACGGTCTCGCTCACGCCCTGTGCTTCGTCCAGGACGCCGGCACCGGCGTCGGCCGGCTCCTGGGCCCCGAGCGGATGCAGCGGTGCACCCGGCCGCCAGAAGGTGTAGCCCCAGTTCGCCGACCACTTATAGGACCACCGCGAGCGGTTCCCGTTGGCCCGCAGCAGCACGTTCGTGAAGCGCACGTCGTGCCCGCTGCGCGCCAGCATCACCGGGCCGGGATTGCCCGCGAAGCTGAACTGGTCCAGTACGGATCCGTTCGGAGCGTGCGAGCGGAAGGTCAGTCCGTTCAGCCGCACCGTGTTGATGCCCGGGTTGTAGAGCCGGATGTTGGCGCGGATATAGGTGTCGCGGCCGGAGCCGAGGAAGACCGGGGTGACCTGGATCGAGTACCAGAACCGGGAAGCGGCCTCGAGCGCCTTGCGGGCGTCGATCCGGCCGAACCCGAAGTGCTGGTCCCGGCCCCCGGAACCCAGGTCCCGCGCCGTCAGCTTGATGATGTCCTCGACCTCCCAGGAGCGCAGCGCCGGATCGACGGCAAGGATCAGCGCCATCAGGCCGGCGACATGCGGTGTCGCCGAGGAGGTGCCGTTGAACGTGTTCACGTAGTTGCCGCCGGAGTAGCCGCCGGAACCCATGATGTCGGTGGTCGGGATCTTGACCCCGGGCGCCACCACGTCGACCTGCGGTCCGTAGTTCGAGCCCCACCAGGTTTCGCCGTCGAGGCTGGTCTTGCTCTTGCGCTGGTCCCACTGGTTGCTGGCCCCGACGGCGAGGAAGCCGCGGATCGAGGGGGAGAGGCGGGCCGGGTAGCCGACCCCGAGAATGTCGCCGTTGCCGGTGGCCGCCGCGATCGGGGTGCCCCGGCCGCCGCGCCCGGTGGCCTGGGCGTAGCGGAACGCGTTGGTCACCACGGTGCTGGTGGGGCTGCCCCACGAGTTGGACAGCACATCGGCCCCGAGGTCGACCGCCTTGCGGACGCCGGCGGCGATGATGGCGTCGGTGGTGGACCAGAAGCCGTTGCCGATGCCGTAGGCGATGCGGATGTGCCGCACCCGGCTGTTCGGCGCGACACCGGCAATGCCGCGCCCGTTGTGGGCGGTGGCCGCGACGATCCCGGCGCAGGCCACCCCGTGGCCATCGGCCGACCTGGGGGCCGGGTTCGGGTCGTTGAAGCGGGCGTCGTAGCCCGGGGCCAGGACGTAGTCCTCGTGCGCGTTGCCGCCCTCGTCGATGACCGCCACCGAGATGGCGGAGCTGCCGCGGGTGATGTCCCAGGCCTCGGGGCAGCGGATCTTCCTGATGCCCCACTGCGCCGGCAGCAGCGGGTCGTTGGGCGTGAACGCCGGGCCGGTGCCGTTCGGCTCGGCCGTTTCCACGAGCTCCTCCAGGGTGCTGGTCAGCCGCGGGGCGATCCGCACGAAGTTCGGCACGGCGTACTCCACGCCCTCCTGCTCGTGCAGCTCATTGGCGATGGCCAGCGCGGAGTCCGGCGCGCGGGTGGTGCGCAGCAGGTAAGCGCCGGGCTCCGGGTAGTCCTCCTGGACGGTCTGAAGATGGTGCTTTTTGATGAGCTTCGCCGCGGCGTCGGCGCCGGGCTCGAACTTGGCGATGAGCTCGCCCTGGTCGATCAGCGCGCTCGGCGCGTCTTCGCCGTCCCCGGCCTGCGCGGCCACCGGCTCGTAGATGTCCACTGCCCCGGCCTCCGCGGCGGCTTGCGCCCCGGCGGGCCGCGCGAGCGGCGCGTCCTCGACGCGCATGACCACGAGGTTCTGGTCGGTGACCCGCAGCAGCTGGACCGGGTGCTGCGGGTCGTGGGATGCCGCCGCGGCGCGGGCGTTCATGGCCTCGGCCTGATCCGCGTCTGCATGGATGGCGACGAAGTTCGGTGATGCGGCCAGCGGAACCCGCTCGCCGTCGGCGTAGTAGTAGGCCTGCGCCTCATTGTTCTCTGACATTGGATTGCTCCTGGAGCCGATAACGGATGCGGCGCCCCTTTGCGCCGCACCCCCTAGGAGCGCCGGCGGCGGCCGGTGATACACCGCCGCGCAAAAAGTTTCCGCTCAGCTGCCCGGGCCGGCCCGCCAGTCGGAACCGAACCAGGCGAAGCTGCGCTCCAGCGGCCCGTCGCAGGCCGCGGCGAGCGCCGCGGGCCCCTCCTGCCCGGAGGCGAGCCGGCGGTGCAGGCCTGCCATGGTCCGCTCTGCCAGGGCGTCGGGGATGTCGGTCAGCGGCGCCACGACGGCGCCCACCCCCATGGCGAGCAGGCTCGAGGTCAGGCCCAGCGCCTCGTCCCCGGGGCGCAGCCGCCCTCGCCCGGCGCTACAGGCGGAGAGCACCACCAGCGAGGCGCGGATCGGGACTTGCTCCAGCTCGTGGGCGAACAGCGAGCCGCCGTGCAGCCGCAGCGAGGAGAAGAGCGGGCTGTCTTCCCGGTGCTGCCCGTGGGCGGCGATGTGGACGACGTCGTAGGCGGCCAGGGCGGCTTTGAGCGCGGCCGGTTCGGCGGGGACCGGCCGGGCGCCGGCCCAGCAGCCGGCCACCGCCGCGCATTCGGTTTCGGCCAGCGCCAGCCCGGGACCGGCAATCACGGCCACGCTGGGTGGGCCGGCAAGCCTGACGCCGCCGGCAGCCCAAGCCGCAACCGAGCGGCTCAGCGTGAAACCGCGGTGCCGCAGCCGCGGCAGCATGCCCCAGGGCAGCCTGGCCAGCTCCCCGCTGGGGATGATCACCAGCGGGGCGTTGCCGAGGTCCTCGGGCAGCACCAGTTGCTCGAGCCGTTGCAGCGCGGCGTTCAGCGAGGAGCGCACCGCGCGGGACAGCGGGCCCGCCGGCGCGTTGCCGGCCGCCGCGGTGTCGGCCAGGGCGGCGGCGATCAGGTCGGAAACCTCTGCCCGCCCGGCCAGCGGCAGCAACCGCGCCGGAGCGCCAGGCGCCAGCTGCACCAGATGCAGCGCGTCCGCGGACCAGAAGTAGCTGAGCACGCCCACCGCTGACAGCTCGGCACGGCCCACCGGCCCGGGCAGGCCTTCCGATTCATGGGTGCGGTGGGTCCAGTGGTGCTCGCGCAGCTGCCTTTCGATTCTGCCGGCCGCGACGCGCAGGGCACCTGCCGGACCCGGTGCGGCGGTGCGCAGCTCTTCGCGCAGCCGGCGCAGCGTGGCGAACAGGGCGGCGGCCGCGTCGTCCGCGGGCGGCAGGACCGAGGGCACCTCGGCGAGCGCCGCCCGCCAGCGTTCGGTAGCCCGCAAGGCGGCCCAGCCGTCGCCGCTGGCAGCCACCCGCTCTAGATCGGAGCGCATGATGGGGGCCAGATGGACCGCGACGGCGGTACGCAGATCCAGGCTTGCCATGCCGGCCCGGGCGGCGGCGGTATCCCGCGCCGCGGCGCGCAGCAGGCGGCCGCGCCGCGCCGGGTCCGTGGTGGTGCAGAGCCCTGCGAGGATGGCCAGCAGGCGCGTGGAAAGGTAGGGGGAGGCACGCATGCGGCGCAGGCCGCGCAGGGCCTGCGGATCGCCGGGCTCCGGCTCGGGTCCCTCCGCGGCGGCGATCAGCTGCAGGGCGGCGGCCCGATCCGCGAGCCAGGGCCGTCCGGTGGCTCGGGCGTCGGCGGCCAGGGCCGCGGCCTGCACCGCAAGCTGCGCTTTCCCGGGCCCGGAGCCCAAGACCAGCGCTTCGAGCCGTGCGGCCCGGGCCTCCTGGGTGCGGGCCGTTTCGCCGCGCCCCGCGGCCTGCGCCAGGACCCCCTCGGCGAGGCGGACCGCCTGGCCGGGGTCTCCGGCGAGCGCGGCGCAGCGGGCCTGGTCCAGCCGGGCCTCGGCCCATTCTTCGGCCAGCCCGGCCAGCTGCAGCTCGGCCACGGCCTGCTCGAAGAGCTCGGTGGCCTCCTCGATGAGCCCGGCCTCCAGCAGCACGCGCGCGCGGTCGTGGCGCGCGACGGAACGGTCCACCTCGACCTCGAGCCCGTCGGCTTGTGCCATGAGCTGCAGGGCCGCTGGCAGGTCCCCGCGCAGATACTCGACGAATCCCAGGTTGTGCAGCGCCATGAACCGGTAGGCCGGCAGGTCCTTGCCCAGCTCCGCCGCCGCGCGCAGGTCCGCGGCGGCCTCGGCCAGGGCGCCGGTCTGCGAACCGATGGTGCCCTTGTTCAGCAGCAGCCGCACGCGGTCATCGAGCGGGAGCCGTGTTGCGTACTTCACCGCGGGCCGCAGCTGTTCCAGTGCCTCCTCGAAGTTTCCGGCTCTGGCGTGGAGCACCCCGGCCTGGATGCGGGCGAGCGCCACGAGATTGTCGTCTGCGGCGGTGGCGGCTTCCTGCAATACCGCCTCGATCTGCGCCAGCGCCGCGGGAAGCCCGCGCGCATCGCAGATCAGCCAGGATTCGGTGAGCCGGATCCGCTGATCGAGGTCCATGCGCTCGGGCCGGGGCAGCGCGGCCAGGTGCCGGCGGGCGGTGCCCAGCAGCGCGCCTGCCTCGGGCAGCCGGTACGCAGCAATGGCCGCCCGGGCGCCCCGGTAGGCTTCGGTTGCCGCCGACAGGTGGTCCTCAAGCGGCATAACTAGAACTCGATGACTGGTGTCAGCACCGGCTTCGCCTCCGGGTCCGCGGGCCGCAGCAGGAACCGGATCGGCCCGTGCGGGATCGAGCGCCAGAGCAGCCGGCCGTTCACATCCGAGGTTGCCCAGTGCGCGGTGCTGCCCGCGTAGAGCGCCACGTCGAGCCCGCCGCCGGTCACCCAGCCATCCACGCGCAGCGACCCGTCCGGCTCCGGCGCGGTGGACACCATCAGCTGCAAGGCCGAGCTGGTGAAGGTGACCGAGTCGGTGGCGCTGGTTTCGGCGGCGCGCAGCGCCGGAGCCTGGCCTTCCAGCAATGTGGCAAGCTCCGCATTGAGGGTGGCCAGGGAGAGCGCAAAGAGCACCGTGTCGTCCAGCGTGGGCGGCGGCGGGTCCAAGGTGTCATAGATCGCCGCGAGCTGCTCCAGGATCGCGGTATCCAGCCCGTCCAGGGGCCGCTGGTGCGGCTCGAATTGCTCGTTCATTGGGTGCTCCAAGCCGGGTCGGCGGTCAGGTAGGTGCGCAGGGTGTCCAGGCAGCGCCCGCGGGTGGGGCCGATGGACCCGACCGGGATGCCCAGCGCCGCGGAGAGGGCGGCGTAGTCCGGCGCTCCGCCGCGGCTGATGACGCGCAGGATGGCCTGGCAGCGCGGCGTCAGCCGGGAAAAGTGCGCCCAGAGCGTGCGCCGGGCCTCATCGCGCAGCAGCGCCTCGACCGGACCTGGCATGGGACCGGGGCCGAGGTCTGCTGCACCGGGTTCCGGGTTCTCCCAGGGTTGGGTGCGCCCGCGTTCGCGGGCCACGCGCCAGGCCTCGCGCCGCACCGTGGTGCCCAGCCAGGCGAGCACGGTTTGCGGGTCCCGGATGGTCTCCGCCCGATCCACCAGCCGCAGCCAGGCGGTCTGGACCACATCCTCGGCGTCGGCGCGCTCGAGCCGGCAGCTGCGCGCCAGATGCCACAGCGTGGGATTCAGCAGCCGCACCAGCTCTTCGAGCAGTTCGCGCCGGCCGCCGCGGAACTCTTCGAAGAGGGTTGCGGCCCGATCGACGAGGTCAGTATCCCCGGTCATGGCCGTTTCCAGCCCAGCGTGGTTCCCAGTGCCGTCCATCCGCGTTCCAGGCGTTCGGCCAGCCCGGTGGCGGCGGTCTCGGCCAGGGCGCGGGCGAGCTCGGCGGCGAGCACCGGGGCGGAGAAGGAGGTGCCGCTCCACACCCCGAAGCCGCCGGTGAAGTCATCTGGGTCCAGCGTGGCGCGCGGCAGCCCGGAATTCTGCAGGGCGGCGATCATCTGCCGGTCCCCGCCAAGGTGCGTGGGCATCGTGGAGACCAGCGCCGCGCCGGGGCGGTGGCAGCTGACCCATGGCCCGGCGTTGCTGAAGTAGGCGACGCTGCCGTCCGGGTTCAGCGCGCCGACCGAGCACAACGGAAGCAGCCCGGCGGCGGCAGGTCCGGCGGCGAAGCCTGCCGGGTACATCGGGGCGGTCGTGGAGTTATTGCCGGCCGAGGCGACGACCAGCACGCCGAGGCGGCCGAAGTCCTCGAGCAGCGTGCGCAGCGGGGCATCGGCAAGCCGGTCCGCCGGGGCCTCGTGGTAGTAGCCCAGCGAGAGGCTGAGCACGTCGATGAGCTCCGCCTGGTCTCCGGACGCAAGGGCGGAGAGCTGGCCGGTGCGCAGCGCCTGGAGCGTGGCGATCAGGCAGGATTCGGAAACCACGCCGTCGTCGGCCATGACCGGGATGCCCAGGATGCGGGCCTCGGGGCAGCGTTGGCGGATGAGCCCGGCGATGAACGTCCCGTGGCCGGCGAAGGGCGGCAGCGTGCCGTCCAGCGGGTTGCGCACCGGTTCGGGGACCGCGCAGCCCGGTACAGTCCCGTGCCGCCCGAGCAGCTGCCCGTCGACGTGGACCTCTGCGGTCGCGGTGGCCGGGTCCTGGAACCAGGGATGCTGCTCCAGGCCGGTGTCCGGCACGACCACCACGGGTGCGCGCTTGGTGCGCGGGCGGCCGTCGAGCGGGTCCGGCAGCACCACCGACACCGGGGTCCGACCGCCCATCCCCGGTGCTCCGTAGCTGGTGGCCGGCGCCCCGGCGACGCCAGCGTAATAAGGCACGCCCGCATAGTAGGGCACCCCGGCGTAGTACGGGGTGGCGACCAGCGCGTGGTCCAGGGCCACCCCGTCAGCGGCCCCCGCCCGGCGCAGCCGCCTCAGCAGCTGCCAGGCATCGACATCCTCCGGGTCGCCATGCAGCACCAGCCGGCTGATCGGCGGTGCGAGCTTCACCGGGGCCTGTTCCCGGCCGGGCTCGATGCCCAGCGGCGTGGCCTCCACCTTGATCCCCAGCTCACCGGCCACCTTGTTGATGGCTGCGAGGCGGCCGGCGATCGTGCTCGGCTCCGCTAGGAGCAGCAGGGAATTGGCCACATAGGCGGTCGCACCGCCGGAATGCGGCACCACCGTGCGAAAGTTCCAGGCCGCTGCGACCAGCGGGTCAAGGTGCGGGAAGGGATTGCTGGCGACGGTCAAGTGCTCGGTCATGATGGTCCTCTCAAGGTCGAGTTCTTGAGACTTAGGAGGGATGAGGCTCCGCGGTGATACATCAATGCTGGAACAGAATTTTCGGCACCATTCCAATATGCCTGCATCCTACGCCGGATCCGGGTTCCGCGCACCGCTGGAGCGCCTGCTCAAGGCGCAGCCCCGGCCCATGCAATGGGCTAGCGGAGCAGGGCAGGGGCGCCGCACATAGAATGAAGTGGTGAGCGAGCAAACTGAACGAGAACTTTTCGAATTAGTGCAACCCATCATCTTGCGGATCGATAAGGAAGATCCGTCTACCGAGGATGAAGGGATCTCGGCGGTGGCCCGGGCCGCGGTCATTGCATACCTGCAGAATCCGCAGAACCCGGAATGGCAGACCTGGGCTAGCCAGGCCTTCGCGAAATCGGTGCGCCGCGCGAATCCGAAGATGTTCGCCAAGGTCTTGGAAATGTTCCCCGAACAGATGATCAGCGAGGTGGGCAAGGCCCAAGCCGTCGGGTTGCCACCGCTTCCCGCCACGGACTTGCCCAAGCTGATCGCCAAGCTGCAGGTCTCCGGAACCGAGCTGCCAAAAAGCGACGAGGCGCTGGTCGCTTCGGTGAACATCGTGCTGAACAAGTCCTTGGACATGTCTACGGGCAAAGCCGCCGCGCAAGCAGCCCATGCGCTCTTCGCCTGGCTGACCGAGGCACGGCCAACCATCATCGAAGGTTGGCTCAAAGTCCACGCGCCGGTTGGCATCAAGCAGCTGCCGCGCAACGAGTTTGATCGGCTCTCCGCTCAAGCGTCCGGTCCGGTGATCCAGGACGCCGGGCGAACCGAAATTGAACCCGGCTCGACCACCGCATTTGTTCTCTGCGCTGAGTCGTAGAGCTCAGCTTTAGCTCGGGTATCCGCGAGCCTCATTTGTGTGTCATGATTCTTTTTGGCGGTAACAGTCATGTCACCACAGCGGATGGCTGTTCACTTTCGTGAGCCACTGAGGATCGGCAGAAATGCCTTGTCACGAAGGTAAATAATTTCATGCATGCCAACCGTGTACTGAGTCTTGCGCTCGCAGCGGTATTAACCGTGGGGCTGGGAATGCCGGCTGCCGCTTCAGCGCAGATTCGGCCGGAATCCGCGGTGGAAATTTCCGCGGTGAAAGCGAAGATCTCCAAGAAGACCACGGCGAATTTGATTCTGCGGAAAACCGCGTCAAGCACATCCGCCGCGCAGCTGGTGATTCCGAAAAATACCACGCTATCGGTGATCCGGAGCAGCTCCGGATGGGACCAAGTAAGTTATGCGAAGAAGACCGGATGGGTCTCATCAAAATACCTGACCACGGTTGGGGTTCCCAGCGAGTCCAAGCCCAAGGCAAGCGTTTATCGCTACCTGAAGTCTTTCCAGCCCCTGCGTCAGAAGGCCTCTGCCGCAGCACCTTCGCTGACCGGTGTGATCCGTAAAACCAAGGTTCAACGACTCGGGTCTTCGGGAGCTTGGACACGCATTAAGGCCGGACGCACGATCGGGTTCGTACCGACCAACCAGCTTTCCACGTCCCTTCCGGCCGCAGTGCATCGGTACACGAAGTCCGCGCAAACGGTCTACAAATCAGCTTCCACGAAGGCATCCACCGTCGCCCGTGTCGGGGCCGGTGCAAAGCTCGAATGGTTGCGCACCTCGGGAAGCTGGGCCTACGTCTCCGTGTCCGGTGCCAGGGGGTGGATATCGGCAAAGCAGCTATCCAGCACGAAGCCAAGGGTCGATAAGGTCATTGGGAATCGGTGGATGATCACTCATACCGTGGTGCGCCAGGGCAACTGGAACAAGGCCAAATCCTTGGGGACGATCAAGGCCGGCGACAAGGTCGGCCTCTACCTGAGCAAGGGGTCTTGGTCCAAGGTGCAGACAACGCGCGGGACCGGTTGGGTGCCCACCAGCAGCCTCGTGAGCAGTTATTACAAGCCCCATTCCGCCGCATCCCGCTGGACCGTGAAGCAGACGGCACTGCGCTCGGGCAACGCTGGATCGAGCCGGCGGCTAGGCACCGTGGCCAAAAACGAAAAGGTGTCCCTGCATGGCACCTCCCACGGTTGGTCCCGAATCAAATCATCCAAGGGTACCGGCTGGGTGGCCACCCGGGACCTGACCGCGAGCAAGCCCGTCGGCAACGTCCTCAAAGGCCATCGTTGGACGGTGCAATCCGTGGCGGTGCGCGCCAGCGCTTCGGCAAAAGCCAAATCCTCTGGCACCATCCGTGCCGGGCAGAAGGTTGGGTTCTACACCGCCAGCGGCTCGTGGTCCAAGGTGAAAACCTCCCGAGGCACCGGCTGGATAGCATCCAGCGCGCTGGTCAACAGCGCCTACAAACCGCTGAACAGGCTCAAACGCTGGACTACAAGCAACGTGCACTTGCGCGCTGGCTACTCCAGAGCACACCAGTCCCTGGGGGTGATCACCTTGCACCAGCCGGTCACCGCACACGGAAGTGCCAACGGCTGGACGCGGGTGAGCACCTCCGAAGGCATCGGGTGGATCAGCTCCGGCTACCTCTCGGCTGCCGAGCCCACGAAGCCTGCGCCCGACAAGCAGCAGAGCAACAGCTACCGATGGACAACAGCCAACGTCAACCTACGGGCTGGCGCCGGGGTCCACCACCGGGGCAAAGGCGTCGTGCCTTCGGGCGAGAAGGTCACATATTTGACGTCCAGCACTGGCTGGGCGAAGGTGAAAACTTCCAGAGGCAGCGGATGGATCAAAGAAAGCTACCTATCACGGCGGGCCCCGGCGGCCCTCCAGCCGGATGCGCGACGCGTCATGAAGGCAATCGACGGCCGATTCCGCGACACGGTCAGCGGCATCCACACGATTCGCAGCGGCTCGGCCGGGCATAGCGCAGGCAAAGCAGTGGACTTGATGATCCGGGATTACAAGAACAAGCGCCGGATCGCTGAAGGCGATGAGCTGGCCCAGTTCCTGATCGACAACCGCGCTCAACTGGGTATCTATTACCTCATTTGGCAGGACCGGATTTGGCTTCCGACGACAGGCTGGACTGCGTACTCCGGGTCCGGCAAGTACGGAAACCAGTTCTCGAATAACTGGAACGACACCACCCTGCATTTGGACCACATCCACGTCGAGGTCTACGGGGATTCGGGCACCGACGGCAGGCTGGATCTCAGCGCGCTGCGACGCTGAGCGTGAAAGCTGCTCCGCCGGAGGGGCTCGCGGCATTGCCGCCGAGGGCCCCAAAAGTGCTGCGAGGAGCCAACCCAAGAAGGGTAGTCCGAAATCTCGGACTGGCAACGGTGGCAGGCCTAGTGCGCGCCGTCATGCATCTGGTCTGCTGGTGAGATGAACAAATTTGTGCACAATCCGGAAATTCAGGTAGACCGACCAGCCGCAGGCTGGAGCGGTCGCATCGATGGGACCGGCAGGCAGCACCTGCGCTGGCATCAGCACGTCGCCACCGGGCCCTCCGGGATGCCCGCGCCGCAGGCAGGTGTCCGACCGGTGGCCCTCCTCGGCTTCGCCTCGGATGCAGGAGTGCTGCGAAACCAGGGAAGAATCGGCGCAGCCAAAGGGCCAGCCGCCCTGCGTGCAGCGCTCAGCTCGCTTGCCATCCATGAATCGCGCATGGTGTGCGACGCCGGTGACATCGTGGTGGTCGGCGACGAGCTTGAGGCAGGCCAGCGGCGACTAGCCCAGAGCGTGAGCCAGCTGCTCAAGTCCGGGATGCTTCCCGTAGTCCTCGGGGGCGGGCATGAGACGGCCTACGGATCCTTCGGCGGCCTTTTTGATCGGCTTCAGCACCAGCCGGATGCCCGCATCGGAATTCTCAATCTTGATGCGCACTTCGACCTGCGCAGCGCACCACGGCGAAGCAGCGGGACACCGTTCAAGGACATAGCCAACGATATGCACGCCGCCGGACGAGAATTCAATTATGCGGTTCTTGGCATCAGCCAGCCGAATAACACGCGGCTGCTATTCGAAGAGGCAAAGGCCCTCGGCGTCACGTATCTGCTCGACGAGCAATGCGGGGCAGGATCTTTGGGGCAGGTCGCCGAGTTCGTAGATCGCTTCCTGCAGGGCATCGATCAACTGTATCTGACGATCGATCTCGACGTCTTGCCCGCCGCGGTTGCGCCCGGGGTGAGCGCGCCGGCAGCCTACGGGGTCCCACTGGAGGTCATCCATGCGGTTTGCCGGCAAGTAGCCGCAAGCGGAAAGCTTGCCCTGGTCGATGTGGTGGAACTCAACCCGCGCTTTGATCTGGACGGACGTACCGCGCGCACCGCGGCGCGGCTGATCAACGCGCTTGCAGGGGTCTAAAAACCACTCATATTCCACACTAATCGCGTCACCAAATTTGAATGTTTGACCCCACAAACATTATGCTGTGAGCAAGCGGATTTTTCGTGGCGATCAAATGTGAAATGGTGTGGGCAACGGTGCAAACAGCGCAAAGTAGACGACCTGGGTCGCGGCTTCTGCGCGCCCTGACCCTGACCTGCGCTTTAGTGCTGGTGCTCGGCGGATGCAGCGCATCCGCGGAGTCGGAACCGGAGCCCGTGCACGATGGCCGCCCGGTGGTTCTGACGACTTTCACGGTCCTCGCGGACATCGCAGAAAATGTTGCCGGCGAACATCTGCGCGTGGAATCGGTGACCAAGCTGGGGGCCGAAATCCATGGCTACGAACCAACCCCGGACGACCTGCGACGTGCCTCCCACGCGGATCTGATCCTCGACAACGGGCTGAATCTGGAAGCCTGGTTCGAGCAATTTGTCCACGACAATCCGGCACCGCACCTGACGGTCAGCGACGGGGTGGAGGTCATCTCCATCGCCGAAGATGCCGGTATCGGCAAACCCAACCCGCATGCCTGGATGAGTCCGCTGAATGTCAAGATCTATGTGGACCATATGGTCCAAGGCTTCAGCGAACTCGATCCCGAGCACGCGGCGGACTTTGCCGCAAATGGCGAAATCTATAAGAACAAGCTGCAAGCGGTCCAGGACCAGCTAGCGGCAGACCTCGCCCAAGTGCCGGAGCGGCAACGCGTGCTCGTCTCCTGTGAAGGGGCCTTCAGCTATTTGGCCCGCGATGCCGGACTGCGCGAAAAATATCTCTGGGCGGTCAACGCCGAATCCATGGCCACCCCGCGCAAGGTCGCGGCAGCCATCGATTACATTCGCGAGCACGAGGTTCCCGCGGTCTTCTGCGAATCGACGGTCTCCGATTCCGCCATGCAGCGCGTGGTCGAGTCCACCGACGCCGCGTATGGCGGAACGCTCTTCGTGGATTCCCTCTCCGAGCCCAACGGTCCGGTGCCCAGCTATCTGGACCTCATCACCCATGACGCGCAAACCATCGCCCGTGCCCTCCGAGGAGAACTCAAATGACACTTGCAATCGACGTTGACGCAGCGACGGTTCACTATGGAACGGTCCTCGCCCTCGATAAGGCCTCGGTGCAATTGGAGCGCGGATCCGTCTGCGGATTGGTCGGCATGAACGGTTCCGGAAAATCTACGCTATTCAAAACCATTATGGGGTTGCTCAAGCCCGATACCGGCAAGGTGCTGGTCAACGGGTCCAGCCCGCTGCAGGCGCGGAAATCCGGGGCTATCGGCTACGTCCCGCAGAATGAGGCGGTCGACTGGGACTTCCCGATCTCGGTGCGCGAGGTCGTGATGACCGGACGCTACGGGCATATGGGCTTCACCAGGCGTCCGAAAAAGGCGGACCAGATCGCGGTGGACGCCGCGCTCGAACGCGTGGACCTGGCCGAGCATGCGGGACGGCAAATCGGGCAATTGTCCGGCGGGCAAAAGAAGCGCGCCTTCGTGGCCCGCTGCATTGCCCAGGAATCAAACATCATGCTCCTGGATGAACCATTCGCCGGAGTGGATAAGCGCAGCGAAGCGACAATCACCAAGCTCTTGCGCGAGGTGGCGGACCAGGGCGGAAGCGTGCTGATCTCAACCCATGACCTGCACGCCTTGCCGACCTTGGCGGACCAAGCGATCCTCTTGATGCGCAAGGTCTTGATGCAAGGAGACCCGCAATTGGTCTTGCAACCTGAAAATCTTGCCATGGCCTTTGGCCTGGATCCGATGAACCGAGGCGGCGCAGCATGAATCTGATCGAGTTATTAGCCGAACCGCTGAGCTACACCTTCATGGTGCGAGCGCTCGCCGTCACGGTCATCGCGGCGATCCTGTGCGCGGTGCTCTCCTGCTGGCTGGTGCTGATCGGCTGGTCGCTGATGGGAGATGCGGTCTCCCATGCGGTGTTGCCCGGGGTTGTGCTCGCTTACATTGTCGGCGCGCCCTTCGCTTTGGGGGCCCTGGTCTTCGGCTTCCTAGCCGTGGCGCTGATCGGGGGAGTCCGGGACACCTCCCGGCTGAAGGAAGACGCGGCCATCGGCATCGTCTTCACCACGCTCTTTTCCTTCGGCCTGGTGCTGATCTCGGTCACCCCGAGCCATCTGGATTTGAACCACATCATCTTCGGGAATCTGCTGGGAGTCTCGGCCGCAGATCTCTGGCAGGTCATCATCCTTGGGGCCGTGACCTTCCTGATTCTGGTCTTGAAGCGCAAGGACTTCACCTTGTACGCCTTCGACTCGACCCACGCGCACGCGCTGGGGATGAATCCGCGGTTGATCGGGGCGGTGCTCCTGGGCCTGCTCGCCATGACTTCGGTGGTGGCCCTGCAGGCAGTGGGGGTCATCCTGGTGGTGGCGATGCTGATCATCCCCGGGGCCAGCGCCTATCTGCTGACCAACAGTTTCGGCAAGATGCTGATCATCGCTCCGGGCCTTGCCGCGTTGGCTGGGATCATCGGAGTGTACGTCAGCTACTACGTGGATGCTTCAACCGGTGGCATGGTGGTGCTCTCGCAGGGCGCGATCTTCGTCTTGGTCTACCTGTTCAGCCCGCGGCAGGGACTGGTGGCGCACCGGCTCATGTTGCTGCGCCGCCGCAAAACCTTGGAAGCCGCCGCCAAATAGCGGCGCATTCGGCGACGGATCAGGGCAGGGAAGAAACCCAGACCGATTCGGTGGCCCGGGTGCCGAGCCGGATCACCGAGTCGCTGCCGTTCGCCGAGACCTCCAAGGTATCGGAAAACGGGGCGCCGGTGGCGATGGTTAGCCGCGCGCCGACCGTGATGCCGTTCTCGGAGAAATACTGCAAAAGTTCGGAATCCGAGTCGGAGATCCGCTCCACCGTCACCTTTTGCCCCGGCTGCGCTTCGGCGAGCAGGATTGCGACCGGAGTGGAGACCGCGCCCTCCGCGGTGGGAATCGGATCCCCATGCGGATCACGGGTCGGGTGCCCGAGCAGCTCGTCGATGCGCTGAATCATGAATTCCGAAACCGCATGTTCAAGTTGCTCGGCCTCATCGTGGACCTGGTCCCAGCGGTAGCCGAGCATCTGCACCAGGAAAGTCTCGATCAACCGGTGCCGGCGCACCATGGTGACGGCGTATTCACGGCCGCGCGCGGTCAGCGAGACCGCGCCATAGGGCGCGTGGTCCAATAAGCCTTGCTGACGCAGCTTGGCCATGGCACCGGATACCGTGGACAGCTTCACCCCGGCCTTCTCGGCGATGACGGTTGGGGTCACCGGCTCATCAGACCATTCATTCAGACTGAAAATGATCTTGAGATAATTCTGCGCACTATCCGAAAGCTGAGTTACCGACACGCTTTCATCATAGTCAACTGCGCGCACCGGGCGCAGGGGAGCCGCCGATCCGGCGGAATAAATCTGAGTTTTTCGGTGACCAATTCGTGCTTCCTTCGAAACTTGCTGGTCGTGGGCGGGTCCCCGGTGCGCGCCGGGTTTGCTCATGTGGATGACGCAGGGCCGGCCTTGACTAGAAATCTTTCGTAGGGAAGACTGTGTAATCGATTCCATGGAATCGATTACATGAGTAAGCAAGGGAGCTTATCGGCCATGAATGCGGTCACCATCAAGGACGTCGCCAGCGCAGCAGGTGTATCTGTTGCCACCGCCTCGCGCGTCCTCTCCGGTCACCCGGCCACCTCTCCGGCCTCCCGCTCCAAGGTCGAGGCAGCAGCCAGCGAGCTGGGCTTCATGCCCAACGCGCAAGCCCGCTCCCTGCGCTCCACTAAAACGGACTCCATCGCCTTGCTCATCTCCGATGTGCGCAACCCCTACTTCTCCGACTTGGCGCACTCTGTGGAACAGCATGCGCGGGCCGCGGGCCTGATGACCTTCATGGGCAACGCCAACGAAGACTCCACCCAGCAAGACGACTTCCTGGCAACCATGCTTTCGCGCCGCGTGGACGGGCTGATCATCGTCCCGCAAGGCCTGGACGAAGAAGCCGATGCGCCCAGCTTGATGATGCACCGCGTCCTTTCCAGCGGCATCCCCACGGTCTTCGTGGACCGCGCGCTGCGCGGAAGCAGCGTCCCGGCAATCACCACGGACAGCACCGAGGCGGTCCACCAAGCGGTAGCCACGCTCAAGGATCTGGGCCACACCAAGATCGCGTTCATCGGCGGGCCGAAGCACGCTTCCACCGCGCTGGAACGCTACAGCTCCTTCAAGTCGGCGCTTGCCGCGAACGGCCTGCAGCACGACGAAGCGCTGCACTTCGTCGGCGACTTCAAGCCCGCCTCCGGTGCCGAGGCGGCGCGCTGGCTGCTGAACCACGGCGCCAAGCCAAGCGCCGTGATCATCGCCGACGCGCCGATGGCCATCGGCGCGCTCACCGTCTGGCGCGAAGCGGGCCTCCGCGTGGGCGCCGAGCTGTCGGTGATCACCTTCGATGAGGTCGACGCGATGCTGCTGCATGACCCGCCGATCGCCACGATCAGCCACGATCTGGGGCTTATGGGAAAGCTCGCGGTCGCCTCCCTGACCGCGGTCATGCAGGGCGAGAACCCGGCACCCCACGAGCTGCAAAGCAAATTTACCGCGCGCGCCTCGGTGGCCGCTCAAGCAACACAAGTGATGGAAGGAAAGCCACGCCCATGAGTAATGACGCTCTACTGGTCCTGGACCGGGTCTGCAAATCGTTCGGCCCCGTCCAAGTGATCGACGAAGTCACAGTGGAGGTCCACGCCGGCAAGGTCTCGGTCCTGCTCGGCGAAAACGGCGCGGGCAAGTCCACCCTGATCAAGATGATCGCCGGAGTGCACACCGCGGACTCCGGGCGCATCCTGATGGACGGCAAGGAAGTGAAGATCCCGGATACCAAGGCCTCCGAGGCCCTGGGCATCGCCACCATCCACCAGGAACTGAACCTGGTGCCTTCGATGAGCATCGCCGAGAACATCACCCTGGGCCGAGTGCCGCGCCGCTTTGGCATCATCAACCGCCGCGAGATGCGCCGCATCGCCCGCGAGGCTCTGGACCAGCTGGGGTTGAACCTCGATGTGAACACCCCGGTGGGGGACCTCGGCCTGGCCGAGCAGCAGCTGGTGGAGATCGCCAAGGCACTGTCCCTGGACGCCCGCGTGCTGATTCTCGACGAGCCGACCGCGGCGCTGACCAACGCGGAAATCGCAGGCCTCTTCGAGGTAGTGAACCAGCTCAAGGCCAAGGGCGTGGGCATGGTGTTCATCAGCCACCACCTGGATGAGATCGCCGAGATCGGCGACTTCGTCAACGTGCTGCGCGACGGCAAATTCATCGCCACCGTGCCCGCGGACACCGACGAGAGCGAACTGGTGCGCCTGATGGTCGGCCGCGATATCGACGCCCAGTTCCCGCGCCAGGCAACCGTCCCCGGGGACACCGCGCTGCTGAGCGTGGAAAACCTGTCCCTCGGCGCGCTGGAGAACATCTCGCTGTCGGTCCGCCCCGGCGAGGTCGTCGCCCTGGCCGGGTTGATGGGAGCCGGGCGCACCGAACTGATCCGCGCGATCGCCGGCGCGGACAAGTACTCTTCGGGAACCGTGAAGGTCGCCGGCAAGAAACTGCCGAGCAACGACGTCGCGGCAGCCACCCGCGCGGGCCTGGGCCATGTGCCCGAGGACCGCAAAACCCAGGGGCTGGTGCTGGACGCCTCGGTAGCCGAGAACATCGGCTACGCCACGATGGCGGCCACCGCCAAGGGCGGGCTGGTGGACCGCAAGGGCCAGCGGGCGCGCGCCGAGTCCGTCGCCGCCCGGCTGCGCATCCGCATGGGAAATATCGACCAGCCGATCCGCTCGCTCTCCGGTGGCAACCAGCAGAAGGCGGTGTTCGGACGCTGGTTCTCCGCCGGCGCGAAGGTGCTGCTGCTCGATGAGCCAACCCGCGGCGTGGACGTCGGGGCAAAGGTGGAGATCTACGAACTGATCAATGAGATCACCGCCTCCGGGGGCTGCGTGCTGATGGCCTCCAGCGAACTGCCCGAAGTGCTGGGCATGTCCGACCGCGTCCTGGTGATGAGCCAGGGGCGCATCGCCGGGGAACTAGCCACCGAACAAGCCACTCAAGACAGCATCATGGCCTTGGCCGTGAGCAATGTGCACCGCGAAGATGAAATGAGAAAGAAGTAATGAGCAGCGTAGCCACCACCCCCAAGAAGGGCTTTGACTTCAAGGCATTCCTTGCCAACAACGGTGCCCTAGTCGGCCTGGTTGTTCTTTGCCTTGCCATGTTCATCGCGACCCCGCGCTTCTTGACCGGGCCGAACTTGATGAACATCGGCATCCAGGTCTCCACCATCGCGGTGATGGCCTTCGGCATGACCTTCGTGATCGTCGCGGCCGGCATCGACCTGTCCGTCGGCTCCATCGCCGCGATCTCGGCGATGACCTCCTCCTACTGGGTGACCACCGCCGGACTGCCCGACGGGCTGTCGATTATCGTCGGCCTGGCCATCGGCGGACTGTGCGGTTGGGTCACCGGGGCGATGAGCGCCTTCGGCAAGCTGCCCACCTTCATCGCCTCGCTGGCGATGCTCACCATCGTGCGCGGGTTGACCTTGGTCATCTCCGACGGACGGCCGATCGCCACCGGCGACGCGGTGTCCTGGCTGGGCGGGGACCTGGGCTTCATGCCGGTGCCGATCCTGATCCTGATCGTCTCGGGCCTGGTCGCGGCGTTCGTGCTGAACCGCACCATCATCGGCAAAAACGCCTTCGCCGTGGGCGGCAACACCGAAGCCGCCCGGCTCTCCGGAATCCCGGTCAAGCGCGTGCTGGTCACCGTCTTCGTCATCTCCGGCATCTTCGCCGCGCTCTCGGGCATGATCCTGGCCGGACGCCTGGATTCGGCGCAGCCGACCCTCGCCAGCGGCTACGAGCTGGATGCCATCGCCGCGGTAGTCATCGGCGGCGCCTCGCTATCCGGCGGCGTCGGACGCATCTCCGGCACGCTGATCGGCGCGCTGGTCCTGGCGGTCATCCGCAACGGCCTGAACCTGCTCTCGGTCTCCGCCTTCTGGCAGCAGGTCGTCATCGGCCTGGTCATCGCGATCGCCGTGGGCTTCGACGTGCTGCGCCGCAAGAACGTGCGCCACTAAGACTTTTATTGATCAACCACCCAACATTTAGTTCAAAGGAGAACCCGATGAAGCACATCGTACGCAAGACCACCGCCCTGACCCTGGGACTAGCCCTCGTACTCGGCGCCAGCGCCTGTGGCCGCGGCGAAGCGGCCGCCGAGGGCGGCAAGGCGACCCTGGCCGTATCGACCCTGAACAACCCATTCTTCGTAGACCTGCGTGACGGCGCAGAAGCCGAGGCCCAGGCGCAGGGCATCGAGCTGTCGGTGGTCGACGCGCAGAACGACTCGGCCAGCCAGGCGAACCAGCTGGCCACCGCCGCCACCGACGGCAGCGCCGGGGTCATCATCAACGCAGTGGACACCGAAACCGCGGAAGCCGGTCTGGCTCCGGTAGTCGCGGCCGAGCTTCCGATCGTCGCCGTTGACCGCTCGGTGGGAGAGACCAAGGTCGCTTCCTTCGTCGCCTCGGACAATGTCGCCGGCGGCGAGCAGGCGGCCAAGGCACTGGCGGAAGCCCTCGACGGCAAGGGCAAAATCATCATCCTTGAGGGTGTGCCAGGGGCTTCGGCAACCAACGAGCGCGGCGAAGGCTTCACCAAGGGCCTGAAGGAATTCGCAGATATCGAGGTCGTTTCCAGCCAGACCGCCAACTTCGACCGTGCCGAGGCACTGGACGTGGTCACCAACCTGATGCAGTCCAACCCGGACGCCGCCGGCGTGCTGGCCATGAACGACGAAATGGCCCTCGGAGCCATCCAGGCGCTGGGCGACAAGGCCGGCGAGGACGTCAAGGTTGTCGGCTTCGATGGCACCGAGGACGGCTTCAAGGCAGTCGAGGCAGGAACCCTCGTTGCCACCATCGCGCAGAACCCAGCCGAGCTGGGCAAGCAGTCGGTGCAGATCCTGGCCAAGACCATGAAGGACGAAGCCGTCGAAGAGACCGTTCAGGTCGCGGTAGACACCGTTGACACCGAAAACGTCGCCGAGTACGCCACCAAGTAATTCCAGGCAGCACCCCTTTCGTCGGTCGAGAGCCAATGCGGCTACAACAAGCTAAGGAAAAATCATGAAGGACAACGTACAAGTCACCATCGTTGGATCGAGCAATGTGGACATCACCGCACTGATGAACCGCCTGCCCGGCCCCGGTGAGACCGTGTTGGCCGATTCCTACCAGCTCTCGCCCGGCGGCAAAGGGGCCAACCAGGCGCTGGCCGCTGCGCTGGCCGGCGCCGCCACCGAATTCATCGGCGCCGTTGGCAACGACTCCCACGCCGAAATCGCTCTGGGGCAGCTCGAAGAGGCCGGGGTGAAGCTGGATCGCGTGGCCCGCGCCAGCGAGCCCACCGGTGTGGCGATCATCCAGGTGGATGCGGCCGCGGAGAATTCCATCGCGGTGGTTTCCGGAGCCAACTCGACGGTGACCGCGGACGCGGTCAGCGCGGCCGGCGAGTTGCACGGGATCCTGGTGCTGCAGGGCGAGATCCCTGCCTCCGGCATCAAGGCAGCCATGGATTCGGCCACCGACCGGGTTGTGCTCAACCTGGCGCCGGTGATCGAACTGGACCGCGAGTACCTGCTGAAGGCCAACCCGCTGGTGGTCAACGAGCATGAGGCCGAAGCCGTGCTGCAGCAGCTGAACCCGCACCCTGCCCGCCGCTTCGACAGCAAATATGAGCGCCTCGCCGGAATGCTGGTTGATGAGGGCATCGCCAGCGTGGTCATCACGCTCGGTGCCAACGGTTGCCTGGTCGCCGACCGGGTCCCAATAGAAAACGGCGGAGTCCAAGTTCGCGTGCTGCCAGCGGTCAAGGTCAAGGCCGTGGACACAACCGGTGCCGGCGACGCCTTTACCGGTGCGCTGGCCGCCCGCTTGGCCAACGGCGATAGCTTGGCTCAAGCCGCAGAATTTGCGGGCAAGTTCGCAGCCCTGACCGTGCAGGCGCACGGTGCCCAGGCCTCCTACCCGCGTTCGCTAGAGAACCTCTAAGACCATTTCGAGCAAGACCTAAGGAAGCCTTCGTGCTGAAATCCGAAATCCTCAACGCCCCGCTGCTTGGCGCACTGGCCAAGTGCGGGCACACCGACACCGTGGTGATCGCCGATTGCGGCCTGCCGATTCCGGAAGGTCCGGTGGTCATCGATCTGGCGCTGACTCCGGGTCTGCTCAGCTTCGAGCAGGTGCTTCAGGTGCTGAGCCGCAACATGGTGATTGAGCAAAGCACCCTGGCTGCAGAGGCCGAGGGCGGGGTGGTCCAGGAACTGTGCGTGTCGCGGGGGCTCGAGCCGGGGTTCATCTCCCATGAGGAGCTGAAAGCCGCATTGCCCCAGGCCAAGATCGTTGTGCGCACCGGGGAAGCGACCCCCTACGCAAACGTGATTCTGCACTGCGGCGTGGCTTTCTGATCGACCAGCTTCCAGTCGGTGCCAACAGCCTGCCGGCACCGGCTTTGCTGTCTGCCAGACAGAGAAATGCATTGGAACATCAACTGATCGGCAGTCCACGGCAAACCTAATTCGCGTGCACCCGGTAGCTCAGTAAGGGGATATGTGCTTGGTTCTCTTCTGGTGGGTTAGTCGAGACGAGCTGCTGTTGACGGGAGCTTGGATTAGCATCGCGCACAGCGCTTCACTCGCAAGCGCACCGGAATGAGCATGGTGTTAGCGTCATGCCGATCTTTTATGGAGGATAGCCAATGAAGATAGCTTTTTATGCAGCATTTGCTGCTATGGCGATCGGCGCGGCAACTGTGATCCTGACCGTGCCAGCACTATTCCATGAACCTAGCCAGTTGCAAGCAGGCTTGGTAATTTGGGCGGGAATAATATTCTTGGCTGGGCTTACCATCGTGAAGCTGCTGAAGTACGTGGCCACGAACGAAGCTTGATGCTTCTGTTCCCAGATTCTGACAGGGCTTCCTCATGTTTGCCGGCTACGCGGGGGAAGCCCAGATAGTTGTTTCACAAGCTGGTCCCTAGAATTGGCCTCATGAGGCAACGCAAGATGGCAGGACGACACGGTGAGGTTTTTTCCCTTATTGCGCCCGAAGCCGGGCTCTTGCTCGGCGCCGGACGGGCGATCCTGCTGCAACTCGCCCACCCGCAGATTGGCTTGGCCATCGCCAAGCATTCTGATTTTGCTTCGAATCCGCTCGGCCGGTTGATCCATACCCTTGGCTATATTTACGCGCTGAGCAACGGGACCCCAGAACAGCAAAGAACCATCATCGACTACGTGAACACCGCGCATCAACCGGTACACGGTACGCGAAACCCCGATCGGGAAACTCCGGCCTACTCGGCGATGGACCCAAAATTGCAGATGTGGGTTGCCGCAACCCTCTATGACTCGGCACGGGTTATCGCCGCCGAAATCCTCCCCATGGCTGAATCCAGCGACAACGAGAACCTGTACCGGCAGTACGCCGCTCTGGGTGATGCTCTGCAAATGCCGGCTCACTTCTGGCCGGACAGCCTTGGCGAATTTGATGAGTATTTCGACCGAACCCTCAACACGCTGAGCGTCACTCCACAGACTCGTCGCCTGGCCGATGAACTCTTTTTGGGTAGCAACGCCCCGTGGTGGATCCGCATTGGACTGCCCTTGATGCGCGATGTGACCATCGCCCAGCTTCCACCCACGGTGCGCGAACAATTCGGCTACGAGCTTTCCGCGAAGGCCGCCAAACGCAACGCGCGAGCCATCTCCTTCGTGCGGTTGGCCACGCGGATATTGCCCAAATTTATCAGGCACGCGCCAATGCGATGGATGCTACGTCATGTGGACCGGATGGGCTAGCCGCCGGTCTTTGCTTGGCCAACATCTTGGAGTCTGCCTGGAAACAGGATGCGTGGCAAGGCAAGCAGCAAGAACAACGTCACCAGGATCAACGAGCCACCGATCCAAGCACCGGTTTCCCAGCCGAAGAATACCTGCAACACGAACCAGACGCAGCCAGAGACAAGCAATCCCACCCCGATACCCACGATTTTTAGCACGATATGGCCAAGGTTTACCGTTTTTTCCTTCAGCCGCTGGCCAAAGAAAAAGCGGTGAACGGCCACGGGGGTAATCAGTAGCAGGATCAGCAGGGTCGCAGCGACCAGCAAGACGACGTAAACAATTTCATCCTTGTGGGTGAGCACTTCAAATCTCGCCTGGAAAGGCAGGACCACCAAAAAAGCTGCCAGAATCTGCAGACCTGTCTGCATCACGCGCATTTCCTGGAGCAATTCGTTCCATTGGCGATGCGGGGCACCATCGCTGGTATCTGGATGGGAACGCTTATTCATCACAGCTCTCCTCGATCAGAAGGCGACCGCCAGCGGAACAGGTTCGCCAGCTGAGGCTACGCCAATTTTCTTGAAACTAGACAAGACGTCGGGTTGCAGACTTTCCAAACTGTCGGCCTTCATGGGTAATTTGAGTATCCCAGTAGGAAAACTATAAGGGAGGTCATGATGAAACTCGAGAACGAAGCACGCATTCAGCCAGATATCTGGACCATGCCTGACAAAGGACTCTCGTGGTGCGACTGCGGCGCGGCGCATGAACTCAGCGCCGACATTGTGTACGGATTCGCCGAAGCGCTCAGGCTGGATACACGTGGGGCGATGACGCACCCCCAGCTGGTTGAACTCACCATGGAGGTATGGAACTTTGAAGCGGTTTGTCGTTTCTTCCACCTCGCCTTGAACGAAGCGACACAATTTATCCACGGCACCGTAGCTGAGGAATATCCGTTCGCCGAAGGGATCGATATCGTCGGATACTTCTCGAAAACCTGGCAAGGCTGCCCGGCGGCAGAGTGCCGTGGCGATGACTAGCCAGAGCGACCGGACAGGTTCGGGTAACTAGCGTTCACAAGAGCCAATCGCACGGCGTGAAATTGGGCGGTGAGGCTCGCGGCGCATACTGTGGGGAAGATGAAGAGTATTGCACCGAGCCAGGCGGCGGCAAACCATGACGGATACATCCATGTGCGCGGCGCAAACGAGAATAACTTGGATAACGTGGAAGTGCGGATACCGCGCGACGCGATTGTGGCTTTCACCGGGGTCTCCGGCTCAGGAAAGTCTTCCTTGGCCTTTGGCACAATTTTCGCCGAATCCCAGCGGCGCTTCCTCGAATCTGTAGCGCCCTATGCGCGCCGATTGATCGCCCAAGGCCATGCCCCGAAGGTTGAATTCATCTCTGGTCTGCCGCCGGCGGTCGCCTTGCAGCAGCGTCGGGGGACCGCCAGCTCCCGGTCCAGCGTCGGGACGCTGACCACGTTGTCCAACTCGGTGCGGATGCTCTACTCACGTGCCGGGGATTACCCGCAAGGAGCGGCCCGGCTCGATTCGGATGCCTTCTCCACGAATACCGCTGTCGGCGCATGCCAACAATGCCATGGAGTGGGCACGGTGCACTCGGTCAGCGAGCAGTCGCTGGTTCCCGAACCATCGCTGAGCATCCGGGACGGCGCGATTGCCGCCTGGCCGGGAGCCTGGCAGGGTAAAAACCTGCGCGATATCACCACCCACCTCGGCCACGACATTGACGTTTCCTTCGGCAGCTTGCCGAAGGAAACGCGTGACTGGCTGCTCTTCACCGAGGAGCAACCGGTGGTCGAGGTGACCCCCGAAAGAGATCGTGTAGCAAAACCATATAAGGGACGGTTCTGGAGCGCCGAACGCTATGTGCGCCATACCGTGGCGACCTCCAAGAGCGAGAATTTACGCGCCAAGGCGTTGGCCTTCATGCATTCGCAACCCTGCGCCGAGTGCTCCGGGACGGGGTTCCGCCGCGACTCGCTTCGGGTGAAGTTCGCCGAGCTGGACATTGCCGAATTCAACGCGCGCTCGTTGCAATCCTTGGCTGAGCTCTTGCGCCCCTTCGCGACCGTGGCCGGTGGCGAGGCCCAAGCCGATGTGGTGAGCATGATCAGCATCGACCTGCTCGCCAGAATCGAAGTGCTCCTAGAACTCGGGCTGGGGTACCTGAGCCTAGACCGCAGTACTCCAACCCTTTCACCGGGGGAGATGCAGCGGCTACGCATTGCCACGCAGCTGCGTGCCGGATTATTCGGCGTCATCTATGTGCTGGACGAACCCTCGGCGGGGCTGCATCCGGCCGATGTGCAACCCCTGATCGAGGTGCTTTCCGCCTTGAAAGACGAGGGCAACTCGGTGTTCGTGGTGGAACACAATATGGACGTGGTCACCCGCGCCGAATGGATCGTTGATGTGGGACCCGGGGCGGGCAGCGGTGGTGGCCAGGTGCTTTATAGCGGGGAGGTCGCCGGCCTGGCTCAGGTCGAAGAGTCGGTGACTCGCCGGTTCTTGGACGCTTCTCCGGCACCGGCGCGCAACCTGCGCAACGCCACCGACTGGCTGGAACTGCGCGGGGTGAACCTGCACAACCTGGTGGATGTCGACGCGAAATTCCCCTTGGGTGTTTTCTGCGCGGTGACCGGTGTATCAGGTTCGGGAAAATCCAGTCTGGTCTCCGGGGCGCTGGCCCAAGGCGCGGGCGGTCCGGCCGTACCAGCCCAAGATGAACCCGAAGATGCACCGGTGCAGGCTGTCATCAAGGAAGTGACCGGGGCGGGTCAGATCAATCGGGTGGTGCTGATGGATCAGAAACCCATCGGACGTACCCCGCGTTCCAACGTGGCCACGTATACCGGCCTGTTCGACGCAGTCCGCAAGACCTTCGCCGACCAGCCACTGGCGCGTGAACGCCGTTACGGGGCAGGCCGGTTTTCCTTCAACGTCGCCGGCGGCCGCTGCGAGAACTGTCTGGGCGAGGGCTTCTTGGAGATCGAGTTGCTCTTCCTTCCCGGCACCTATGGACCATGTCCGCAGTGCCAGGGAACCCGGTACAACGAACAGACCTTGGAGGTCGAATACCAAGGGAAGAACATTGCGCAGGTGTTGGAGCTGAGCGTTGCTCAGGCAGAGGAATTCCTGGCCGGAATTCCGGCCGCGGCCCGTGCGCTGGCGACTTTGCGGGAGGTCGGGTTGGGCTACCTGTCATTGGGACAGCCGGCCACCGAAATGTCTGGTGGTGAGGCCCAGCGGATCAAGCTGGCCACCGAACTGCAACGCCAGCGCCGTGGTCATACCCTGTATCTGCTGGACGAGCCGACCACCGGGTTGCACCCTGCCGACGTGCAGCTGTTGGTGGCGCAACTGCACCAGCTGGTGGACCAAGGACATACCGTGATCGTGGTGGAACACCATATAGATGTCGTCGCAGCCAGCGATTGGGTGATCGATTTGGGGCCAGCCGGAGGGGACGGAGGCGGACGAATTATCGCCGCGGGAACACCGCACCAGGTGGCGCAGAACCAGGCGAGCCGGACCGCGCAATTCCTCGCACTTCGGCTGGCCGGAGACGACAGTTAATTAGTTGCCGCGAAGCTGCGCGTACGGCGGACTCTGCACGCCATCGGCAATTGCTTCGGCTGGGTCATCACCGAGATGAATCATCTTGTTTTGACCATCCACGTGGACCACGCTTGGCACGTAGGCGCGGGCCTCGGCGTCCTGCATCTGCGCGTAGCTGATGATGATCACCAGGTCTCCCGGATGAACTAGGTGGGCGGCGGCACCGTTGATGCCGATCACGCCGCTGCCTGGCTCGCCGGCAATGGTGTAGGTTTCCAGACGTGCCCCATTGGTGACATCCACGATGCTGACTAGTTCGCCTGGCAGGATATCCGAGGCCGCAAGCAGTTCGGAATCGATGGTGATCGAGCCGACGTAGTGCAGGTCGGCCTGGGTGACGGTCGCGCGATGGATTTTGGACTTAAACATGGTGCGTTGCATGGAACGAGTTCCCAATCTAAAAGAAGGTTTGCCGTGCCAGTTTACTACCCGGCACGGCAAACTTCCTGTGGGCTATCGTCCCTGTGCGCGATGCAAGGCCTCAAGTACCGTTCCGTCGGCTACCAATCCGTAGGCCGCTTCGAGCTCTGCGGAGAGGAACCGATCCTCGCCGGGGCCGGCAACTTTGGTGCGCAAAACGTCGTGCACGGCTCCGGTGACCGGTGCCGGGGTCAGCGGCTGGCGCAGGTCCAGGGCCCGCGCGGCAACCACTAATTCGATGCTCAGCACTCGGCGCAGATTGTCTACCGCGGTGCGCAGCTTGCGGGCCGCGTGCCAACCCAAAGACACGTGGTCTTCCTGCATGGCAGAAGACGGAATCGAATCAACGCTCGCTGGCACAGCCAATCGCTTATTCTCCGCAACCAGTCCGGCCTGCGTGTACTGCGCGATCATCATGCCCGAATCAACTCCGGGATCATCGGCGAGGAATGCTGGCAAGTCCCGCGAACGTGCCGGATCAAGCATTCGGTCGGTGCGGCGTTCGGCGATGGACCCTAGATCGGCCACGGCGATTGCCAGGAAATCCAATACGTAGGCAACCGGGGCACCGTGGAAGTTTCCGTTGGAAGAAACCTCACCGGTTGACAGCACCACCGGATTGTCGATGGCGGCGGCCAATTCGCGGGTGGCGACCATGCGGGCGTGGGTGATGGTGTCGCGAACGGCCCCGGTGACTTGCGGAGAGCAGCGCAACGAATAGGCGTCCTGCACCCGGCCATCGCCCTCGCGGTGCGAGGCGACCAGCTCGGAGCCGTCCAGCGCGGCGAACATGTTGGCGGCGCTCACTGCCTGGCCGGGGTGCGGCCGCAATGGTTCGTGGAGTTCGGGGCGGTACACCTGATCGGTGCCGAACTGGGCCTCGACGCTCATCGCAGCGCTGAGATCGGCAATGTCAGCCAAATCTTCCAGATCGGCCAATGCCATCAGCAACATGCCCAACATTCCGTCGGTGCCGTTGACCAGCGCAAGACCTTCCTTTTCTGCAAGCTCCAAAGGCGTAATGCCCGCTTCTGCAAGGAGTTCGGGAACCGGACGGATCACTCCATGCTTATCGGTGGCCTCACCTTCACCCATCAACACCAGCGCACAGTGCGACAGCGGTGCGAGGTCACCGGAGCAACCCAGCGAACCGTATTCGCGCACCAGCGGTGTGATCCCGGCATTAAGCAGCGCCACCATGGTCTCTAGAACTATCGGGCGCACACCGGTGTGGCCGCTCGCCAGGGTTTTGGCGCGTAAGAACATCAAGGCACGAACCACTTCACGTTCCACCGGTGCACCCATGCCAGCAGCGTGCGAGCGAATCAGCGAGCGCTGCAGCTTGGCGCGGTCTTCCGGAGCGATGTGCCGGGTGGCCAATGCACCAAAGCCCGTGGAAATCCCGTATACCGGAGTTTCGGATGCAGCCAACGCATCGATATGTGCGCGAACCTCGGCCAATTTCTCGCTGACTTCAGCTGAAATATCAACGTGGATATCCTGACGAGCCACGCGCAATACATCCTGTGCGGTGGCGTTCGATAGGCGAAGCGTCACCGAAGGTTGGTTGGAATTCATTGAAGCTCTTCCGTTCGTTCGTGAAGTTGTCTCTGCCATCTATTCTTCGCCAGATACCTCACAGATTCTCGTACTCTGGTGCTCATCTGTCTGGTATCTCGGACATAGCGGCGAAGCGGATTCTAGATTTATAAATTTCAAAAATGTTCACCTCGTTGTCGCAAATCAATTCCCTAATTTCGCATATTTCATTCTGTGGCAGAAAGCGTGAGTGATAGTTACGAGAATTTCGCGAATTGACTTCATGAATACCAAAACTATGTTGAAGTTGACGTAAGCTCTGGAGACCAAAGCACAAAGACGTGACATGGCTTTGTTAACAAACCGGTTAACGATGCAACGAAGAACGAGCGAAGGACCGGCAACCGTGAGCGCAAGGTTGACCACAATGAAGAATCAAGTAACAGCAACACCAGAAAGCGCTTGGCGAAAGCGCAAGGATGCATGGGAGCACCTGGGATATGTACTTGGCGAGATCATTCGCGGTATCGACGACAAGGTCTCCGGCGAGCAGCATGAGCACGAGGCTACGCAACTACTGAGCCTCCTTTCTGCCATCGAACCCTACTGGGCCACGCCGGGCTTAGACTACTTCAACGAAGTTGAAACGTTGATGCACGAAGGCCACTTCCGTGATGCGCTGAGCAAGGTATATCTGGCGAATCAGTCCTTCCGGACGCAGACCCAATACATCGACGGCGAAAGCAACGACAGCGACGCGGAGGAAGCCGAGGCTGCTGCCCAAAGCAACGAGCTGGGCGGTGGTGAACCACGAGCAATCCATCGGAAGTTCGTCCCCAAGGTCGAAATTCTGTTGGTGGACAATGGTCCATCCGATGAGATTGAGCGATTCAAGATCGAGATGCTCGAACAGCGTCAGCGAACCGATTCATTCAACTACAGCTTCGTTGTCGTGCCCAGCGTCGAGGACGCGCTGGCCGCGATTGTCATCAACCCGACCATTCAGGCGGTTGTGCTCACCGCCCGCTTCGAATTGGACACTCGGCGCCGGCTGAGCTCCACCCTAGGAAAGTACGTGTCACGGCATACAGCCGGACACTTTTCCACGGCAAGGCAAATCGACCGGATCTTGGATTTGGAAGAGATCATCGATCTGCTCCGCCCAGAGATCCCGGTCTACCTGATCGCCGGCGTTGCCCTTGAATCTATCGCGCACGAGATTACCGGTCGCTTCAAGCGCATCTTCTCACGCAACGACGGCATGGATCTGCATCTGTCGATCATCGCCGAGGTGCTCGAACGCTACAACACTCCGTTCTTCCACGCGCTACAAAAGTACGCCAAACGCCCCGGCGGGGTATTCCACGCGATGCCGATTTCTCGCGGCGGGTCGGTGCAGAACTCGCCATGGGCACGAGACTTGGTGGACTTCTACGGGAAGAACCTGCTGTTGGCCGAAACCTCTGCCACTTCCGGAGGATTGGATTCCCTCTTGGATCCGCAGAGCTCCATCAAGGAAGCCCACGAGCTGGCGGCCCGCGCCTTCAACAGCCACCGCACCTACTTCGTCACCAACGGCACTTCCACCGCGAACAAGATCGTTCACCAGTCGATCCTTGCGCCCGGTGACATCGTGCTAGTTGACCGCAACTGCCATAAATCACACCATTACTCCCTGGTGCTCGCCGGTGCAAGCGTCAGCTACCTGGAGGCCTACCCGCTGAACGAGCACTCCATGTATGGTGCCGTATCGCTGGAAGAAATCAAGGGACGGCTGTTGCAGTTGCGCCGCGAAGGCCTGCTGCACAAGGTCAAAATGCTCACATTGACCAACTGCACCTTCGACGGGATTATTTACGATCCGCGTCGCGTGATGGAAGAGTGTTTGGCCATCAAGCCAGATCTGGTCTTCCTATGGGATGAAGCGTGGTTCGCTTTCGCCGGATTCCATCCTGTCTACCGTCAACGCACCGGTATGTCTGCGGCCCAACGCATGCAAACGGCGTTTGAGACATCTGAATATCGTGAGCGTTTTGCCGCGCAGCGTACCGAACTGCCCGAACCAGGAACGCTGGATGACCCGGCAAACGATGATGCCTGGCTGAAGACGCGACTGCTCGCCGATCCTGCCAAGACCCGCCTGCGCGTGTATTCGACACAGTCCACGCATAAGACGCTGACCTCACTGCGCCAAGGGTCAATGATTCACATTCACGATCAAGATTTCGCAGAACGTAACCGCAATACGTTCCGCGAGGCCTATATGACGCACACCTCGACCTCGCCGAACTATCAGATCCTCGCCTCGCTTGATATCGGGCGGCGCCAGGCTGAGTTGGAGGGCTATGCGTTGGTGCAGCGCCAGGTTGACTTGGCTCAATCGATCGTCCGGGCGATGTCACGCAATAAGCTGCTCAGCAAGTACTTCCAGGTACTCGATACGAGGGACCTGATCCCGCAGCAATACCGTTGCAGCGACACCGGCAACCCAGTTCGTGACGGGTTGGAAGTTTGGGACAGGTCTTGGTCTGAAGATGAATTCGTCGTTGACCCATCAAGATTGACCCTGGACATCAGCCGCACAGGAGTGGATGGAGACACCTTCAAGCACACCTATCTGATGGACGGTCATGCAATTCAGGTCAACAAGACCAGCCGCACCTCGGTCCTGTTGATGACCAACATCGGCACTAACCGTTCGGCGGTGGCCCACCTGATTGAGGTGCTGGTCAAGATCGCCGAAGAGCTGGAGCATAAACGCCGATTGGATGGCCGGGCGCTAGCGGACGGGAAAAAGGTTCCTCCGACGCAGATCCCAATGCCAGATTTCAGCTATTTCGCCGAGGAGTTCAGCGGCGGCGGTGGCAGCGGCGATATGCGTTCGGCCTACTATCTGACCTATAAGGATCCGGCTACGCACTTCATTTTCTCACCAGAGATTCGTCAAAAAATTCAAAGTGGCGAACAGGTAGTCTCGGCGGCGTTCGTTACTCCATATCCTCCAGGATTCCCGGTATTAGTTCCGGGGCAGGTCGTGTCGACGGAGATCCTCGATTACATGGATGTGCTCGATACCCGAGAAATCCACGGATACCACCGTGACTACGGGTACCAGGTCTTTACCCGTGAAGCATTGGCCGAGGTGGCAGCGAAGAAGTCTTGATTCTTCGTATGGGCAGGAATCTCAGCTGAGATTCCTGCCCATACGTTTAGCCCATCGCCGTACATGCAGCTCTTCGAAGCTGGCACTGACAACTGTGAAATTAGTCAGAGGGACGTGTGAGTAATTGGTCTGAGCTGGCTTCATTGACGCGTTGCGGGTAGCGTCCGTAATGAGGGCTCGGCCCCGATGGCTGAGTCAGATGTACGGTAACTTCACTGTAAAAGGAGAAGGATCTATGACAAAAACCAAGAACACACCGGCAAGCAAAACCTCGAAGGAGAACGCTGAAGGTGGTTTCGTTGCCACCGCTGCCCTCGGAGATGCCTTGCAGTCCGTGTTGGTGCAACTGCTGGACTTGCAGCTTGTTGGCAAGCAGATCCATTGGAATGTTGTCGGCCCGAACTTCCGCGACCTGCACCAGAACCTCGATGAGATCGTGGATATCGCTCGCCGCGGCTCGGATGAAATTGCAGAGCGTATGCGCGCTATGCACATCACTCCGGATGGCCTGGCCGGCACCATAGGTAAATACAGCGAACTCGAGCAACCAAACAACGGCGAGATTCTGACGACCAAGGCCGTGGATATGGTGGTCAAAGCCCTGCAGAACACCGTCGGAGTCATCCGAGACGTACATGACGCAGTCGATGAGGAAGACCCGACCAGCGCTGACATCCTGCACGGGTACATTGCTGGCCTTGAACAACAGGCGTGGTTCATTAGCGCCGAAAATCGCACACCATAGCATCACTGATTTAGGGGGAGCCGAGGCAATTGTTGCGTCGGCTCCCTCGCGGTTTTCGGGTGCCGATCGGAAACTCGAAATACCCCTAGAATCTGCAGCGCGAAGAGCCTACCGTTGAAGATAGACGGGGTGTTCTCGCAACGTCTACACGTCAATTGAGAGGCGATTCATCTATGGCTATGGACAACGGTTCAAACCCAATTAAGGACGAAGAACTCTACGAGAAATTGCGGGAAGAAGGGAACTCCAAGCAAAAGTCTGCGCGCATTGCCAATGCCGCCGCCCGGGACGGCCGATCGACCGTCGGGGAACGCGGAGGCGAGTCTGGCAATTACGAGGACTGGACGGTCGAAGAGCTCAAACGCCGGTCGAAAGAGATCGGTCTGACGGACTACTCCGACAAACGAAAGGCCGATTTGATCCAGGCCCTTCGAAACTCCTAGTGAACTAAGGACGTCGCGTCATGAGTAACGACGGCATCATCGAAGACCAGTCCGAGCCGATTGAAGGAGAGGAACTCAAGGAGCAGTATGTTGCCCGTCGAGGTCCGATTCACCACCCGTCGGTCGAGGAGCTAGAGAAAGACGCCAACGACGATAGATTCGACGCCGGTTAATTCAGCTCCGGTAGCTGATGGATCTGTGTGAACCCTCGTTGGAACGTCTTTTCGGGAGTATCGTAGTAAGTAGTGGCCGTGTTCGGATGGCATGGCTGCTTGACCATTTAATGGTCGAAAACTCACCCGGAAGGGACCAAAATATGGGAGTTCAAAACAACGACGGTGACTAGGTCATCGACGTAATTCGCGAGTCTCATCGTGAATTAACGATATTCACGTCGAGGCCTTTTCGCTTCGCAGGCGGAGCCATTCTTGCTGCACCGCCAACCCAATGGAAGATAGCCGATTCTATGCCGGGAATACCGGTAAGAACAGGAGAGACGCCATGTCGACAATTCACGGAGCGTCCAGACCGCACAGTAAACATTTGGGTTTGGGACTAGCCGCGGGCGGTGCCCTGCTTGCAGCCATGTTCTTAGCCATCATATTTTGGGTTCCCATGGGACTCATTCCCAGCATGAATCCCATGTGGATCGTTGTCGCATGGGGCGCGATGCTCATGTGTTGGGGTGTTTTCCGGTTGATTGCCGGGCCCAGCAGCCTAGACCATCTTAACGGCGGTACCAGCGCAGGCTCTTAGCCTAGGAGCCGGTGTTTTCTGCCCAGAGCCGGAACACAAGCGCACAGCTTAGAAAAACGAAGCCACTGTGCCACTTCAAATCGAAGTGGCACAGTGGCTTCGTTAAACCGCAGGCAGGCAATCTGCGTGCCTTGCCACGCCGTAGTGGAAGTATCGGTTGCTTCTATTCCTACTACTGGGCGTTGCCCCTTGAGGCTTCACCAGCCGATGAGCGTTCAAACTAGTCGCAGATCATTGCGATTCTAGTTTCCGAATTGGTTGTGTTCACCATCTTCGCTGTCGAAATCATTGCCACGGTTGACTGATTCTGTTGAACCGAACTCATTTTCTTCGTTGGCGCCGCCGCTGTAGGATTCCTGGCCGGATTCTTGGTTGCTGTTGCTGCCGTAGGATTCCTGGCCGGATTCTTGGTTGCTGTTGCTGCCGTAGGATTCCTGGCCGGATTCTTGGTTGCTGTTGCTGCCGTAGGATTCCTGGCCGGATTCTTGGTTGCTGTTGCTGCCGTAGGATTCCTGGCCGGATTCTTGGTTGCTGTTGCTGCCGTAGGATTCCTGGCCGGACTCTTGGCCGCTACCGCCGCCGTAGGATGACTGTCCACCGTCGTTACCGAAATCATTGCCTTCGTTAGCACTGTTCTCGGAATAGGTCTGGCTTTCGTCGTTGCCACTGCTATTCTCATAGCCGCTTTGAGAGTCGGAGTGGCTGGTGCCCTCAGCATTGTTGTTGTCGAAGTTCCCGAACTGCTCACTTGAATCGTGCTCGGACATGGAGTCCTCCTTGATCGTGGTTCCTGACGAGTCCCACGCTATGGCCCCACATTCGCAGTGCACAAGGTATGTGCAAGTTCTAACCGTGAAATGCTATGTAACGGTCAGGTAACGCTCACCTTTGTTTCGAATTGCCTAACGGAACGGCAAATTTCCAATGAACAATAGAGAGCCACGAGAACTTTCAACATTAGCGCTGAAGATCCCCGTGGCTCTCGAAAACAAACTATATATTGCTATTTCTGGTTCATCGGTATGCGTACGCCGCGTTCGGCGGCAACCTCAATTGCGCGGTCATAGCCAGCATCAACATGGCGGATGACCCCCATCCCAGGGTCGTTGGTTAGTAGGGCCTCTAGCTTTGCGGCGGCCATTTCCGTGCCGTCGGCTAGGGACACCTGACCAGCGTGGATCGAGCGTCCCATGCCCACGCCACCGCCGTGATGAATCGAAACCCACGAAGCACCGGAGCTCGTCGCGGTCAGGGCATTGAGCAGCGGCCAATCGGCGACGGCATCCGTGCCGTCGGCCATGGCTTCGGTCTCCCGGTATGGGGAAGCCACCGAACCCGAGTCCAGATGATCGCGTCCAATGACGATTGGCGCAGAGACTTTCCCTTCGGCGACCAGCTGGTTGAATAGCAGGCCCGCCTTGTGGCGTTCCCCGTAGCCCAACCAGCAGATGCGTGCAGGCAGGCCTTCGAATTCGACACGGTCCGCCGCGGCATCCAGCCAACGGTGCAGGTGATCGTTTTCTGGAAACAGTTCCTTGAGCGCTTGGTCAGTTACGCGAATATCCTCTGGATCGCCGGAGAGCGCAACCCAACGGAATGGGCCTAGACCCTCGCAGAACAACGGACGGATGTAAGCCGGAACGAAGCCAGGGAATTCGAAAGCACGCTCGTACCCGCCCTTGCGTGCTTCATCGCGGATTGAGTTGCCGTAGTCGAAGACCTCGACGCCGAGGTCCTGGAACTCGACCATCGCCTGTACCTGCTTGGCCATCGATGCTTGGGCCTTGAAGGTGAAATCGGCGGCGTCTGCGGCCGCAGCGGGGGCCCACTGGTCCAGCGTGTATTCCACCGGCAGATAGCTCAGCGGGTCGTGGGCACTCGTCTGATCGGTGACGACGTCAATCGAGATCTCGCCTGCCTTCTGGCGGCGCAATAGCTCCGGGAAAACTTCCGCCGCGTTGCCGACGAAACCTACCGAGTGCCCACGGCCTTCGGCCTTAGCCGCTGCTACCTTGGCTAGAGCCTTATCGAGATCCAGCTCCACCTCATCCAGGTAACGCTTCGAAACGCGTCGGCGCAGACGCGACTCGTCCACATCCACAATCAGGCAGGCCCCATCGTTCAGGGTCACCGCCAATGGCTGGGCACCACCCATACCGCCGCAACCGCCGGTGAGGGTCAGCGTGTTGGCCAGCGTACCGTTGAATCGTTTCGCGCCGATTGCAGCAAAAGTTTCATAGGTTCCCTGCAAAATGCCTTGGGTGCCGATGTAGATCCACGAGCCGGCGGTCATCTGGCCATACATCATCAGGCCTTCGGCCTCTAGCTTGCGGAAGTGCTCCCAATTCGCCCAGTCGCCCACCAGATTCGAGTTGGCGATGAGCACTCTAGGTGCCCACTTGTTGGTGCGGAAGACGCCGACGGGCTTGCCCGACTGGACCAGCAAGGTCTCGTTTTCTTCGAGGTCCTTTAGCGTCTCGACAATTGCATCGAATGCTTCCCACGAGCGTGCTGCCTTGCCGGTTCCCCCATAGACGACGAGGTCTTCGGGGCGCTCGGCAACTTCTGGGTCGAGGTTATTCATCAGCATGCGCAGCGGGGCTTCGGTTGCCCAAGACTTGGCGTTTAGCTGGGTACCGCGCGGGGCGCGGACGACTCGTGGTTCATGATTCATGATGGGCTCCTTTGGCAGCAGCGGAAGTAACTTTCTACCTTCCATCATTGGCCAAAGTGGGCTAGGAGGGTACGCCCTAGCAGAGGGTGGTGTCCGGAATTTCAGACTGGGCGTACCGGAGCGAGGCGTCGCCCATGCACCCGGCTGGTCAGCTGCCCGGCGGTTTGCCTAATCTGTTCGAGCAACGGATCCCAACGTTCCTCGGGGACCCGATCACCGAGGAACGTCACCGCAACCGCGGCTACCGGCCAACCATTCGCATCCTGTATTTCCACGGCAAGGGAATGGAAGTCCGCCGTGACATCCCCGCGTTCTACGGCGAACCCGCGTTTTGTTGTCTGGTCCAGCTCGCGGCGTAGCTGCTGATAGGAATTGATCCCGCTATCTTGCGCGCGGTTGCTGAAACTTGATGTGCCCGGGTACAGCGCACGAACCTGCGACTTCGGCAGGGCAGCCAGAATCGCGCGGCCCGAGGCGGTCAAATGCGAAGGCAGGCGCACACCGACGTCGGTGACCAGCGAGGGGCGACCCTTGGCGCGTTCCTCTACGATATAGAGCACATCAGGCCCGTGGAGCACTGCCAGGTGGGCGCTTTCGCCTACCTTGTCCACGAGTTGCGCAATCAGCGGTGCTCCGAACCTAGCCAGAGGTTCCTGTCTGGTGTAGGCACTGGAGAGCTCGAAGGACGATACCCCCAAACCGTAGGCCTTCTCCTCGGGGTAATGGGCGATAAAACCTTGTTCGAGCATCACATTCAGCAGCTGGTACACACTGGATCTGGGCAGCTCCAGCAGCTTGGCGATCATTGCCGCCGGGGTCGGCGACTTCCGGCTTGCGAGTAATCGCAAGACACGGAGCGTATTTTCCGCTGCCGGAACCTTGCTGCCCATGAGTGACCCCTTAGTCGAAAACGCTTATCTGCTAGGGAACTCTAGCAAGTCTCTGAGCAAAGAAGCGTTTTCTTCCCTAGGAAATTTGGTCTTGAAAAGACTCGTTAAGCTGTTCAAGCCTTGGCGGGTTGGCCCCGGAAACCAGTACTGTCAGCTCCGAACAACGAGTCGCCTGAGTCAGCGCAGACTCCAATTCTTTCTGGTCCAGAGCTCCACCCTTCGTGGTGAGCGCCTGCGCCAACGAGCTATTGAGCAGCCCATGAAGCAAGCCAGACATGAAAGCGTCGCCTGCGCCGATTGAGTCCACGACCTTCACCGCACGGGAATGGACCAGTACCTCGGTGTTCTTCGTGCGGGCGGTGGCGCCGCGAGCCCCGAAGGTCATGATGGCAAGCTTGGCGCCGCGTTCCAGAATATGATCCAAGATTCGCTGGCAGTCCCAACCGGGGTAGAGCCACAAGGCATCGTCATCGCTGAGCTTGACCACATGGGACAGGCTCATCAGTTTTTCTACCTGCTTCAGCGCAGCGGCGCGCTTGGGAATCAGCTGCGGGCGCAGATTTGGGTCATAGCTGCGCAATTGCGTTGCCGGAGAGCCTTGGAATGCTTCCAATACTTTCTCGCATCCCGGTGCCAGCCATCCGGCGATAGATCCTGCATGCAGGAGTTGCGCCTCGGAACTTGGAACGCCGCCCGGAAGTTCCCAGGACAAATCGAATTCATAGCTCGCGTCGCCAACTCCGTCGACGGAAACTGTGGCGGTGTTCGTGGACCGCTGCGCGACGCTGCCGGCCGCGAGCGCTACACCGGAATCTTCGAGGTGCGCGGCGATCAACTTGCCGTACGCATCTTCGCCTAGCTCTGTATGCAATGTGACCTGATGGCCCAAGCGTCCTAGACCCACCGCGACATTCATCGGGGAGCCACCTGGATGAGCCACGTCATCAACGATATCGGCTAGAGCTTCGCCAACCACCTGTATCTGTGCCATGACTCGATACTACGGAAATTCACTTAAATAGCCATTTCCGGGGCGTGGGTTCGGCGCTTATTGCGCGGTACCTCACAAATGCAATGCAGGACCGTGGGAAATCGGTGAGCTAATTCGCGCTGGGCAACCAGGAACCACCGCCGTCGTGAGTCGCCTTCGGCACCGTGGCCCTGAACCGGCGGGGCAGGAAGTCCCGGCCCGCTGAATCCTGAACGTTTCCGGGATTCAGCAGGCCGGCGGACTCAATAGCGCGCGGCCTCGACATTCAGCCGGTAGCCGCGCTTGATAACGGTGGTGATCAGGTCCGGGTGCGGGAGCGTGCGCCGCAGCCGGCTGAGCGTCATGTCCAGTGCGTGCTTCGAAGACACCGTGGGCAGCACAGCGCCGAGCTCGTCGCGCGAGACGACCGACCCTCCGGCCTCCAGCAGGCAGCGCAGGATCTCGGTCTGTGCCGGGGTGAGCTCGCAGCGCTCATCGTTCAGGCTCAATGTGCGTCCCCGAAGTTCGCATTCCCCGAAGACCGTCGGCGCGCTGAGCGTGCCCAGCGCGCCCAGATGCTCGACCAGTTGCAGAATCATCGCGCCCATGCGGTGGCGTTCGGGAACCAACGCGCCGTGCACACCGGAGGACTGCAGCGGGGCCGCCGTCACCGGGCCCACCGTTGCCACCGCAACTCGTTCGTTCAGCGAGCGAATCAGCGCCTGGTAGCGATTGCGCGTGCGGGCCGCGGCGAACAGCGCATGCACGCTCGGCGCGCTGGTGAAGGTGATCGCGTCGAAATGCCCGGCGCAGATTCCTTCGACCAGAAGCGAAAGGTGCTGGTCAGAGCTGGTGTCCAGCCAGCGGTACGGCTCGACCTTCAAAACCCGCGACGCGCCCAGATCCCGCAGCGACTGGGCGAGCCCATGGTCGCTGTCCGCATGCAACTGCACCGCCACGGTTTGCCCCGCGATCGAAGGCCCCAGCAGCGGAAGCAGCCCGGCGGTGGTGCCGTCCTGGGCGACACCGGCGGCGTGGAATCCCAGGGCGCGCACCGCACCGTGGGCCTTCGCACCGCGAACGTAGAGCTTCGCCGCCTTCATGGACTGGCACAACTGGTGGCCGAGACCAGCGGCCTCGGCCGAATCGAACCAGCGCCGCAGCCCATAGGCGGTGGAAATGATGACCGCTTCCGGGCGCAACTCGATCAGCTTCCTGGTCTGCTCCACGAGCAGCGCCTCGTCGTCCAGCGGTGCGAGCTTCAGCAACGGTGCGTGCGTGACCTCGGCGCCGCGGCGCTCCAGCGCTTCGATGAGTTCGGCCGAACGCCGGTCGCTGGTCACCGCGATCCTGAAACCAGACAATGGCAGAGCCAGCGCGCTCATGCGATGGCCCCAAAATTTGCCATTTCCTCGGCCAGCAGCCGCTGCGGCAGGGCCGCCACCTCGCCGATGACGATCACCGCCGGATTCGCGCAACCGCGCGCCCGGGAGGTCGCCGTCAGCGTCGCCAGCGTTGCAAAGGTGGTGCGTTGGTCGCCGGTGGTCCCGGATTCGACGATTGCACAGGGCATGGTGGCCGCCATGCCCTGGCGCAGCAGGCCGGAAGCGGTGCTTTCCAGGGTTCCCATGCCCATCAGGATGATGATGGTGCCGCCCAGCCCGGTGAGTTGCTCCAGTTGCTGGCTTTCCAGCGGGTCGTGGCCCGAAATGACCGAGAATACCCGGTTCACACCGCGTGCCGTGACCGGAATGCCGGCGGCCGCGGGAACCGTGATGCAGGAACTGAGTCCGGGCACCACGCTGATGGCGATGCCTGCCTTGGAGGCCGCGGCCATCTCTTCGAATCCGCGGCCGAACACGAACGGGTCTCCGCCTTTGAGCCGAACCACATTTGAACCGGCCTTGGCGGCGGTCAGCATCTGCTCTTCGATCTGGGATTGGCTGATCTTGTGGTGCCCGGGCTGCTTGCCAACATCCACGATCACCGCCTGCGGGGCGAGCTTCCGCACGAGATCGCCGGGGCCCAACCGGTCAACGAAGACCATGTCGGCGTCGGCTAAGGCGCTGACCGCTCGCACGGTCAGCAGATCAAGTGCGCCGGGGCCACCACCGACCAGGGTGATTTGGCCGGAGTCGGCGGCCGGTTGGCGCGTCAAGACCGGCAGTCCCCGCCGCTGGGCCGCTTCGCGCAGCGGCTGGAAGCGCTGGGGCAAGGCATCGCAGATGACCAGCAGGTTCGCGGTTTCGAGCGCCACGAGTCCACCTTCCGGGGTATCCGCGGAAAGTACCTGCGCCCCCTGCGCGATGAAATGCTCCGCTGCCCCGCGTGCACCCCTCAGCCCGCCGGCGAGCAGCAGCGTGCAACCCTTGACCTCGAACGCTGTACCGTTCATCGGATCGACTCCGCCGCGAGTTCGCAAGCCGTGTGGTCGGCGCCGAATAAGCCTGCTTGTCCAACAAAAACCTTTTTTCCGCTCGCCGCTTCGGTGATGCGGTGAGCGGGCAAGCAGTCGCCGGCAGTATGGGTCGTTTGATCATTTGAACGGTTTGACATGGGAAGTCAGCTCCACTTGATTCTCGATGGCTCGATGCTGACAACACTATCGAGGAACCTTTGCCCCGAAATTTCCCATTTGTTTCCATAGGAATAATTCATGCATAAACTCGACGAGAACTACGGGGGTCGTGTTTGCGCCGCCGCGCAATGAAGCCTGGCCGTGGCCAATGCCGGTGAAACGAGATTTACCTGGGCGCAACAGAACCGTGCGATCGGCCGTAACAGGCGCTTCGTAGACTGCAACCACAGGCTCGTGACAACGAGCCTCGAAACTACCGAAGGGAAGAATCATGGGCCTACTCATTGCCCGCGAAATGCCGGAGCCCGGTCAGCCCGCATGAGCGGGGGATCAACAACCGAACCGCGAACCGAGTCCCTGGTGGCCGTCTCGCACGGCACCAGCGATCCGGCAGGCCAACGGGCGATCAACTCCTTGGTGGAGGAAATCCGCCGGGCGGCCTCAGTGGCCGTGCACCAGTCATTCGTCGACGTCCAAGAGCCCCGGGCAAGTACGCTGCTCCTCGGGCTGCCGGACGAAGAGCAGCACGCGGTCCTCGTGCCGCTGCTGCTTTCGCGGGGTGTGCACGTGGATCAAGATCTCACCGAGGCGGCGGCGCTTCGGCCCAATACTCGCATTGCACCGGCCCTCGGCCCGCACCCGTCGCTCGCTCTGGTTATCGAGCACCGACTCGTGCAGGCCGGATGGCGGCGCGGCGAACCTGTCATCCTCGCCGGTGCGGGGACACGGCTGGCCCAGGGCGTGCATGACTGCCAACAGGTTGCCAACCTGCTGGCCGGCCTGCTGGGGGTGCAGGTTACCGCCGCCTTCGTGGCCGCGGCGACCCCGTCGCTGGGGGAAGCGGTCGCCGCGGCCCGGGCGGCGAGCCCGCAACACCGCGTGGTCGTGGCCAGTTACCTGTTGGCGCCCGGCTACTTTCAGTCCCTGATCGAGCGCTGCGGCGCAGATCTGGTCAGCGATCCATTGCTTGCCCCGGACGCTGAGGTGCCCGCAGAATTGGTGAACCTCGTATTGCATCGCTTCCTGGCGGCGTTATCCTAGGCCCGGACCAACCTTCAGCACTTGCCGGCAAGGGCCAAGAACGGCACAGTGTAAACATGCAGTCGCTTTTCGATGACGGCGCCTTCGAGCGTCGGCCCCATACCGTGCGCGCGGGCGCGGTCCATCTGCCCAGCTGGCTAACCCGCGAGCAGCAGGACTGGATGACCGAACGCTTCCTGGATTGGGGCAATGGACCGGTCCCGCCGCATTCCACGCTGGTCAATGGACACCCGATGAAGGTCAAGACGGTATGCCTGGGCTGGCATTGGGGAAACTACACCTACACGCGCACCGCCGAAGACCTCAACGGCCAGCCGGTGCCACCGATGCCCGATTGGCTGGCGTCACTGGGACGGCGCGCGGTGCTGGAAACGACCGGGGACGGAGCAAAAGCCGCGGGCTACAACCCCGATGTGGCGATCATCAATTACTACCCGCCGGGCTCGACCATGGGCATGCACCAAGACGCCGAAGAGAAAATCAACGCACCGATCGTCTCGCTGTCCATTGGCGAGAGCGCGAACTTCCGCTTGGGCAACAACGAGACGCGCACCAAGCCCTACCAAGATGTGCGTCTGGCTTCCGGAGACTTGTTCGTCTTCGAGGGTCCCGCCCGGTGGGCCTTCCATGCGGTGACGAAGATCTATCCGGGTACGGCTCCGGCCGGCTGGTCGCTGGGCAGCGGCCGGATCAACATCACGCTGCGTGAGACGGGGATGGGCTAGGCCGCTATTCGGAGGCCAGATCGAGGGTGGCAATGACCGCCCGGTGGTCGGAATCTCCCACCGCCAACGTGTCCGAGGAGCCGGTATCGAGGCCGCGAACCAGCACGTGGTCGATGCCCAACATGGGCATCGGACGGTTCGGCCAGGTCATCCCGAACCCCCAGCCCTCATGCGGCACCTTGTTGAGCTGCTCCGAGACCGGCGAGAAATGGCGGTCGGCATTGGTCGCATTAAAATCGCCCAAGGCAATAATTTTCGCGCTCCGATCGGCGGCGAGCGTGCGTCCAAGATTGCTTAGCATCAGGTCGCGTTCCGCATGCTCCAGGGGCCGGGCCGAAGCCACGTGGACCGCGTACACCGTCACATCCCCGGCGTCGGTTCGAACGCGCAGCTTCACCGCCCGGGACCAACCCAACCCAAGGTCCAGCGGCTCTTCGTCGAGGATCGGATACTTGCTGTAGACCCCCACGGTTCCCACGGTGTACTGGTGCGGGTGGGTTTCTTCCAGCAGTGCAGCGACTTCCTGGGCCTGTCCTTCACCCAGTTCCTGCAGGCTTATCAGATCTGCGCCCGTGGCGAGGAGACCCTGTGCGGAGCTGTGCGCCCCGTCTTCGTGCACATTCTGCGTGGCGACAATAAATTTGGCGGCCGGTTCGGGGGCATTGGCCGGCAGGAACGCCGCGCCAAAGATCCACGACCAAGCCACCAACGGAAGCAGGAGCACCAAAAAAGAGATGCGGCCACGCGCCGCCAGCGCCCAGCAGAACAACAAGGGCACGCCGAGGCCTAGCCAGGGAGCCAAATTGTCCAGAAACAGTCCGAGCCCACCGCGTTCGGGGAAGCTGCGGTGGGCAACTAGCACTATGGTCAGTGCCAATGACAAAAGAACTATCAATAACCGGGCGGCCATCCGGCCGGCGGTGAGGCGTTTATGAGCTGCATGGGACATGAGAATTCCACAGTGCCACATGTTCCTCGCCCAGCCGTGGATTGAGCGTGGAATACCCGCGCCGCGTTCTCTGTTGGGTACCCGAGAGGTATTGTCATTACGATTGATACGGGCGCCAACGTAGCCGTGCCATGAACACACCCGAATCGCAGCAAAGTAAGAGGCCCCCAATGAACCGTTTAGCGCCCCCGCGGTATTTAGAAGGCAGGACACTGCTCTTCGCAATTATTGCCCTAGGCATGGGTGGCTTTGGCATCGGTGTGACCGAGTTCGCCATGATGGGCCTGCTCCAGGAAGGCGCTGAGGACCTGAACGTCACGAATTCCCAGATGGGGCTCGTGATCAGCACCTACGCGATCGGCGTGGTTGTCGGTGCGCCGCTGTTGACCGCGGTCGCCGCAAAAATCCCGAAAAAGCGTGCGGTGCAGCTACTGATCCTGCTCTTTGCCGTGGCAAATCTTTCCTCATTCTTCGCTCCGGATTACGGAACCATGCTGTTCACCCGGTTCCTTTCCGGACTGCCGCACGGGGCCTACTTCGGGTTGGCAGGTGTGCTGGCAGGTAATTTGGTGCCCGGCAGCATGCGTGGGCGAGCCATCGCGTGGGTAATGCTGGGCCTGTCGGTGGCAAACGTCGGCGGTGTCCCCTTGGTGACCTTGCTGGGCCAGGAAGTCGGATGGCGTTCGATGTTCCTTGTGGTCACCGCGGTGGGGCTGCTCACCTTTGCCTTGATCACTATTTTCGTCCCGCTGCGCAGGGCCGAAGCGGGAGCAAGTATGCGCCGCGAACTTTCGGCGCTTAAAAGCCTGCAAGTCTGGTTGGCCATGGCAACCGGCATCGTAGGCTTCGGTGGGTTCTTCGCGGTCTACTCCTATATTTCTCCAACCCTCACCGACGAAACCGGGCTGGATATTGTGCTGGTTCCACTGGCCCTGGCGCTCTACGGGGTGGGCATGGTGGTCGGCTCGTTGATCGGAGGACGGCTGGCCGACTGGTCGGTGTTCGGAGCGATCAAGCTGGCCAGTGTGCTCATGGTTATCAGCATGCTGGTGTTTGCCGCCGTTGCCTCGTGGGTGATCCCAACACTCATCATGGTGTTCGTCCTGGGCAGCGTCGGTTCGCTGCTGATCCCGAGCCTGCAGACGCTGCTGATGGATTCGGCCCCACATGCGCAGTCGTTGGCTGCGTCGCTGAACCACTCGGCGCTCAACGTGGCCAATGCCCTCGGCGCTGCGCTCGGCGCGATCGTGATCAGCGCGGGCCTGGGCTACCGTGCGCCGTCGGTGGTCGGGGCCGGACTTGCGGCCTTGGGCTTATTGATCGCGTGGATTACCCAGCTCCGAGCCCAAAAGCTTGGCCTGGTTATCGGCGCGGCAGCGGTTCTCGAGCGGGTCGACGCGCCGGAACAACACTAAACAACAAATGCAACTAGGTGCGGGGCGTGGATCCATTGGATCCACGCCCCGCACTCATCTGTACTGGTTAGCCCTCTTGGCTTCCTACGGCACCGATATTGAACATCCAACACACCCCGAACTTGTCGGTCAGCATTCCGAACGAGTCACCCCACGGGGCCTTGGCCAGCGGTTCATCGATGCGCGAACCGTCGGAAAGCTTCTCCCACCAGGCGGTGAGCTTCGCTTCATCTGCGGGGTCGGTGGCATCGTTGCTCAGGGCAATGGTGCCGTTTCCGGTCACATTCATTTCCGGCATGGCATCGGAACCCATCAGGTGCAGTCCGCGATCGACGAATAAGGAAGAGTGCATGATCAGGTCGGCGGTGGCGGGATTGCCGTCATCCATTCCTTCTTTGAATGTCATGGCGGAGTATTCTCCGCCGAAAACGGAGTGGTAGTACTCCATTGCCTCGCGGGCGACGCCGCCAAATTGCAGATAAGGGGTCATAGCAACGGACATTGGGAAGTTACCTTTCGCCGAAGTTCGTAGGACTGATCCGTCCACGAGGCACATTCTTCCACCGGAACTCGAGGATGGGAAGAGGCGCTGTGATTAGCCTCTCGGAATCCCGATTGGTATTTATCTGCAGGCTCCGGTAGAGTTATATCTCGGTTCGGAGGTCCAAAAGATCGCAAGAACTAAACCTTCATCTGGGGGTATGGCGCAGTTGGTAGCGCGTCTGCATGGCATGCAGAAGGTCAGGGGTTCGAATCCCCTTACCTCCACAGTGTGAAGAGTCGAGACATCGTTTACAGATGAGTCGCGACATGCTTTACAAATTTTTATCGGATTCCCTCGGCCATCG